>NZ_JANLWO010000183.1:0-4119 GCF_031364565.1 Chamaesiphon sp. OTE_20_metabat_361 | reverse complement strand
CTCTTTCCTGTCCGTTCTCCCCTCTCCGAACTCCCAACTCCCATCTCCCATCTCCCCAGCTACTTATCAATTTCTTGCTTCATCCGATCGAGTGTTTGATTCATTTGGGCGAACATTTGCATCGGAGTCATCCCAAACTGACTCATCTGAGTGTTCATTTGCTCTACGGTCATCTTTGCCATAAAATCATCAGACAGTTCAAACCGCTTCATAAAGACTTTGTAGCGATCGAGCAGAGTTTCCATCCGTTCGATGAAAGCAATTTTACCGTCGCGATCGAACTTACCATACTTACTGCCAAGCTGCGTCAGATGTTGATAATCTTCAAACAACTGTTTTGCTTCTTGTTGGATGATATCAGAATCAAAAAATCCCATGACAGATAGTTATCGTAATAAAGTTTAAAATGGCAGAGCGAGGACATGACGATCGAGGCTCGTTGTTACATTTTATGTCAGTCTCGAACCAGTGAAAATTGCGGTTTCCCGTATTAGAGGATCGGTTAATGTTCGATAATACCACGCCCAAAAATCGTCAAGTTGCGATCGTTTTAGCTTTTGCGAGCGTAGCGGTTCCTGTCGCTGGATTTCACAAATTTTATCTCGGACAACCCGGTTGGGGTCTAGTTTATCTATTATTATCCTGGACGCCCATTCCCCACGTCGCCTCCGCGATCGAAGCCGTCTGGTATCTTACTCAAGATAATACCCAGTTTCAGGACAATCTGAACGCGATCGCGCCGACGATGGGAGCGTTACGACAAGTCAATTCGGTAGCAACTCTCGCCGAATCGATTCGGGAATTAGACAAGCTCCGTGCCGATGGCTTAATCTCCGAATATGAGTTCGAGCAAAAACGTCGTCAATATCTCGATCGGGTTTAATTGATAATTGATAATTGATAATGAAATAAATAGGTAAAGCATATTTGATTCGTGAGAAGACTGTAGGGTGTGTTATCCCGTAGGGTAACGCACCGACTGTATAATGAAATACCTAAAGTTTCCCTAATCATATAAATTATAGATTAATCATGGTAAAAATTGTTGGAATTGCCGGGAGTTTGAGAGCAGATTCTTATAGTCAAGTCGCTCTAAAAGTAGCTGCTCAAAAAGTAGCAGATCTGGGTGCCGAAGTCGAAATTTTAGATCTAAGACAAATGCAATTACCATTTTGTGATGGTGGTACTGAATATCCCAACTATCCAGATGTCAAACGGCTGCAAGATACAGTTAATAGCGCCGACGGGCTAATCTTAGTCTCGCCAGAGTATCACGGTAGCATTAGTGGAGTACTCAAAAACACTCTAGATTTAATGAGTTTTGACCAACTTGCAGGTAAAGTCGCTGGCTTTATTAGCATCTTAGGTGGGCAGGTTAATAGCAATACCCTCAACGATTTGCGCGTAATTCTCCGCTGGGTTCATGCCTGGGCTATTCCCGAACAAATCGCCATCGGTCAAGCATGGCAAGTATTTACTCCAGAAGGTAAAATTTCCGATGAAAAACTCTCAAAACGCCTCGACCAATTCGCCTTCAGTTTAGTAGAAAATACCCGCAAAATACGCGGAGTTAATTAAGGTAGCTCTTGTAATTTATTACTATTCACTATTCACTATCCACTATTCCCGATTTACAATCAGTGACATATCTTACTAAACCTGGCTGTATCTATGACCCACGATCCTTCCCAAACCGTTCGGTTGTTATTCAAAATGTCCTTGCGATCGCGAATTCAAGAAGACCCTTATTATCGGTTCAAATCAGCATTTGACATCGCCGTAGCTGCTGATTTGGGCGTGCAAATCGATGTCAATCAAGCCAACGTCGATGACTGGCTGCGGTTGCCGGGAATTTCGATCCATCAAGCCCGTCAATTAGTTACATTGAGTCAGGCGGGAGTAGCATTTTATTCGATTTCCGACTTGGCAGCGGCGTTAAATCTCCCCATTTCCAAGCTCCAATGGTTAGCCCCAGTCCTAAGTTTTCAGTATTACGATCGCGACACAGCGTTACCATCTATCAATATCAACCAAGCGACAGTTGCCCAACTCGTCAAAATTCCCAAGATCTCGCCCGTATTAGCTACCCAAATCGTCACCTACCGCGATCGAGATGGTAAATTTACAGATCTAGTAGATTTTCAGCAGCGATTGGGATTATCTGGCGAAGCGATCGGGGAGTTGATGCACTACTTACAATTTTGACGCATCCGATCCACATTTACCTAACTTGAGAGCGATGTTTGAAAAGTATAGATTAGCACTCGCAAACCCTAGAAATCCCCCCTAACCCCCCTTTTTAAGGGGGGAACCGGATTCTTAGTCCCCCTTGAAAAGGGGGATTTAGGGGGATTTACCCACTGAAAACGAAGCAATTAGACTTTTCAAACACCCTCTGAGAGCGATCGTAGTGCCGCCAGTAGTCGATCGTTTTCGGCAATCGTCCTCACCGCCACGCGGAAAAAGCGATCGCCCAATTCGGGAAAACTCATACAGTCGCGAATTAAAATCTGCTGCTGTTGGAGCAATTGGGTTTGCAGGGCAGTAGCCGATCGATCTGACTTGACGAGAATGAAGTTTGCCGCCCCAGGATAGGGGTGTAAGCCAGGAATCTGTGCTAATCCTTGAAATAACCGATCGCGAGCCTCTGCCAGCCATTTCCAGGTGAGCTGGCTAAATTCTGTGTCGCCAAGCACAGCGATCGCGGCAGCAGCGGCGAGAGAATTGACAGGCCAAGGATCGCGCCAGCTTTGCCACTTTCGCAACCGATCTGGGTGAGCGATACAATAGCCCAGCCGCAAACCGGGCAAACTGTAGAATTTAGTTAGCGATCGCAAGATGACGAGATTAGGATATTTAGCGATATAGGGGACTAAACTTTGCTGCTCTGAAGGGGGCAGAAAGTCCATGAAGGACTCATCGATGACTACTAGGTCAAAGTTCGACAAATACGGCAAGATCGTCTCCTGCGTCCAAATCTGCCCAGTAGGATTGTGAGGATTATTAATTATCAGTCCGAGCGAATGTGGAATCGCGGTTGGCAGGTGGCGCAGTGCAAAGTCTAGATCGCCAATTTCCCCATCATCCATCATCATCGATCGGGCAATGATTCTCGTGCCGAAGGTTTGGAGCGATCTCCAATAATCGCCGAAGGCTGGTGTTGGGAGCAGCGTCGTGTTGAGCTTGGAAAACTCCCACCCCGCCCAAGTCAATAGTTCGGCAGCGCCATTGCCCGGTAATACCCACTCTGGATCGATCTGGTGATGTGCCGCGATCGCCTGACACAGTTCGGGATAATTGGGATTGGGATAGCTTGTAAGTGTTTCGATGTGCAGCTTAATCGCTGCGAGTGCTGTCGGCGGAGGGCCGAGCGGACTGATACTCGCAGAAAAATCTAAAATCAGAGAGGGGGGACAGCCCGCTACTGTAGCTGCCCAGCTTGGGTTCCCCCCATGTTTTGGTCGATTCAAGGAATATTTTGTGAACGTGGATTCAGCTAAATTAATCTAGTCGTCCGCAGAAACTTTGTCTTTGAACAATTTACCAGCCGAGAATGCAGGTACTTTAGTTGCGGGAATTTCCATTTTCTCGCCAGTTCTGGGGTTACGACCTTCACGTTTTTGGCGATTTCTAGGCTCAAAGGAACCAAATCCTACCAGAGTAACTTTGTCACCTTTAGAGACAGCTTCCATAATTGCTTCCAATGCCGCTGACAAAACTGTATCAGCTTGCTTTTTGGTCACACTAGCTGTTTCAGCTACGCGATCGACTAATTCACCTTTATTCATGTGTAGATCTCCATTGTTGAGGTTGATGATGGACTGGTACAGCATCACTAGTAGAGTGAGTGCGATCCAAGTCGGTAGTGGAAAGTTAGATTTTTGACTCACAAACGGTTTAGCAGCAGGTTAACGCCGCAGTAACCGATCTTAGCTCCAATCTGTTACATGTGTGCCAACAATTTCATAACATGTTCTCTCCGAGCATCAATTGCCAGTTTAAAACGCCATGAAGTTGCTGAAACTCTGATGCAATATTATTTCCACTGCATCATTCTAATGTCTAGGAGCCTAATCTGGATCGCTGAAAGCTTTAATTTATGTTGATTTTCATGATTTT
>NZ_JANLWO010000175.1:0-5616 GCF_031364565.1 Chamaesiphon sp. OTE_20_metabat_361 | reverse complement strand
ATATATTCGTCGCCCCACTTGCGTAGCTCGACGTTCTCCTCTTCACCTTTCCCGATCGGGGTAGTATCGCTAGGGAGGTTGGGTAGTTGTAAAATCAGGGTGAGAATCTGTGCTTTGAGTTCGCGCTCGGCTGGCTCTAGTTCGCTCAGTTGCGCTTTCACCTGATTGCCTTCGTCTTTGAGGGTTTGAATCTCGGGTGCGGTGGCGGCGACTCCCGCTCGCATCTGCTCGCCGACGAGTTTGCCGATTTCGTTACTGCGGGCTTGTAGTTGACTACGGGTAGATTCTAGCTCGCGTTGGCGTTTATCCAGAGTGAGGATGGGTTGAATGTCGTAGACACCCACTCCTCGGAGATCTAGTTTTGTCTGTACTAATTCTGGATTTTCTCGAATCTGTCTGATGTCCAGCACCGCTTTTACTCTATCTAAACTACACCACTAGCTATATCTTACGATCGTCTCGTCCAGATTGAGTCTCGATCGGCAATGAATTATTAATTACTTAGAGAGTGTTTGAAAAGTATAGATTGAATCCCCCCAATCCCCTTGAAAAGGCTACCATATATACACTTTGGTGAGAAGCGAAATTGGTGGAAATCCCCCAAACCCCCTTAAAAAGGGGGCTAAGATTCAGTTAAAGTCCCCCTTAAGAAGGGGGATTTAGGGGGATTCAGATCTAGAAGCGAAGCAATTAGACTTTCTCTTAACTGCCGAGTTTAAAGGCTTCGACAAATAATCCATAAACTAGTCCCAATTTCAGGCTATTTAAAATCGCCACCCAAAATGGACGTTGACCGATAATAGCAGTGTCTTCTACTAGTTGTCGCCGTCCAAATCTCGTCCCATAAGTAAGCCAAGAGATCGATTCGACAATCGTGAGTAAAACTAGACTGATGACACTATCTAGATTAGTTCTTTGTCCCGTAGTTGTGGAAATCGCCGATGCTAGAAAGTTCCCAAATAATAAGCTAATAATAATCAGCGATAGTCGTCGCCACGGATTTTCAGCCCACCGCGTAAGTTGGTTGCCAAGGCGATCGATTAATGTAGTGAGACGAGTATTTTGCACGGCTTTTATCTCCGAATTCGATTAGTTTCTTGCCAAATATTACCGATGCCTTTGATGATACCTCTTCCGATTAAACCGATGCCGCGTCCGATAATTTCGGTAAGTAAGTAGATGACCCCACTACCAAGAAATGTTGTGGCTGATGTCAACCGGGGTGAGATTGCATCTCTAACTTCGAGGGTTAATGTGACTACCAAGGGAATTCCGGCTAGGCGTTCCAATTCTTCAGGACGTGGTGCATAAATAGCAATCCGTTTAATCCCATAATCTGTGAAGATAAACAATCGATATTGGCTTTCAAAAATTGCTTGCGGTTCGCCGATATAACGATCGATCCGATACCGCCAGGATAGATCGTTCCGAAAGCGTTCGATATCGCGACTAGATAGCAACCTGCGATCGTAAAATCCCGATTTCATCGATTCTAAATTTCCAAAGCGATTTAGTAATGGTTGCATGACGGCATTCGCCATCTGGATTGTCAGGTTTTCGAGGAGGAGACACGCCCGATCTTCGGCGATGCTACTGCCAAATGTCCCGATCGTATTGTCGATCGTTAAGGGTGTTTTAAATAATAAGTAATTTAATAAGTCGAGCGATTGCGGAATTTTAGCTAAAATTTCAGCTTGGACGATCGCGGTATCTTGGAGTAAGATGGGAATAATTTCGACATATCGATCGTTAATCGAGAGGGTGTGGTATCTGCCAAAAAAATCGGTCGTTACTGACACCCATAAATCCAGCATAAGCGCAGATTGCTTAGCTGCTAATTGCTCGATCTTTACTTGCGAAAAGCGCAGTTCATCTAACATTCCTTCAAACTGTTTGAGGATTAGATAAAATAATTCGCGCTTCTTATCCGAGCGCAAAATGTCAATTTCTAGGGCAGTCGGCGTAAGATTTTCTAAGCTCGATTGTAACTTTATGGCAATTCGATCGAATAAAGATTGAGCTAATCGATCTGAACTAATCGAGACAATTTGTAGTGGTGCTGCGACTAATTGCGAGGGTAAATCTGGTACGCTATTTACTGATGCAGTTGCTGGTAGTAGTCGATCGATCAGCCAGCGAGCGGTATTTAATTCGCGCTTGCGTCCGGCTAAAATCGCTCGATCTAGTTCGGACAGATCGCCATCGAGCTGGCTATTTACCTGCATAAGTGTAGTTTCAATCTGCTGAAGACTTGCCAATCTCAATCGATCGCGAATATTACTAACTAAATTACGCGAACTTGGCTTACTACCGATCGTTATCTGTTGCAAAATTGCTGGTGTCCAACTAGTTTCACCCGCAGCAATTCGACGGATACAGCTCACCAAATCGAGAATCGAACTACCCCGCACACAATAGCCTTCAATTCCACTTTGAAATAGTGCAGCTAACTCAGGACTTTGGGCGGTAGCTAGTATTAAAATCGGTAAATTGGGATACTTGGCTTTAACTTGTTGACAAAACAGGAAACTCGATCTATCTTGCAGCGACAAATCCAATGGTAATCCATATAAAATTAGATCGATGTCACTAATTTTATCGTTGTTTTCGAGTAAAAATTGCCAAGCCCGATCGACATCTTCAGCTTCCGCAGCCACTTGGAGATCTGGAAACCGATTCAGACAAGTTATCAATCCCGATCTAATTACTGGATCGGATTCGATCGCTAAAATTCTCATGGAGCGATCCTCTACAGGAGCGGCTGCGCCAAACATAGGGGGAGTTTCTGCCATTGACACGCGAATTGCACTGTTGAAGCATCGCCAGTTAGGGACAATTACCGATTAATTGCCCATACATCTTACCCTCTTCAGACCGTTAAAGATACTGACGTAATTCCTCGCCGTAACTGGAGTTGACGATCGATCCAAGATTGCCGAATCCGGCGTTGGAGGAAGGGGATTGAGGGTACGATCCGACTCGCACCGTAGCGCAGTAAGGGATAATTTCGCAACAGTTCGCCTTGGGCGATTTCGGCACGCTGGAGCTGTTGGACTTTGATGATTTCTGGTTCGCGTTCGGCTTGAATTTGCGGCAATACGCGATCGAGTGCCGCAGATGCAAATGACGATTGCTGGAATAATGGTACTAGATGATTGGCAGCGACGATCGCATCGCGTAAGGACATATTAATCCCCTGGGCGCGAATGGGCGACATTGGATGCGCTGCATCGCCCAGCAGGAGCAGTCCGAGCATATGCCAGCGCGGCGCACGCCCCACCGTCACCGATAATAAAAATGGTTTCTCCAGCGAGTCAGCTTGCTCTCGAAATACAGCCGCTAACCAATCGGGGGAAGCTGTCGCCAATTTTTCCACCCAATCCAACTGTTGCCACGCCTTATCAGCAGGTGCTGACTCCTCCCGCTCCAACGACCAGCCGACTTGCAACTGTCCTTCCGAACCTAAAAATAAGCCAAAACCATCGCTCCCAGCCAGCACCGAATAAAAGATATTTTCAGCTTCAAAAGGCTGGCTGCTAGCGAGCTTAAACCACAGAATATCATAGCTTTGCGGTTCGCGATCGAGGTCTAGATTTGCCCGCTGGCGGACGATCGAATTGCGCCCATCCGCCCCAATTACCAGATCTGCCCAGATCGATCGATTATCGCCTAAAGTTACACCCACGACCCGATCTTCAGCCCATACTAAATCCCGTACCGCCGTACCATCAATAAATTCAAAATTCGGACACTGACTAGCTCGTGCTAATACCGCAGCTAAAAAAGCTGGCTGTGAGATTAGCGTACACGGCTTCCCACCCGGCTCCATCGGTTCGTCAACGCGAAACAAACGGCGGCTTTCGATAATAAACTCCCACGCATCGAGAGCGCGATGGGGAATGTCCGCAATAACGTCACTTAGTCCCATTTGCTCGATCGCTTCTAAGCCGCTGGGCATCAACGCTTCACCCCGAAAAGTCCGTTGAAAGCTGCGCGAAGCCTCCACTAATTTGACCTGAATACCGCGCTGAGCGAGCAACATTGCCAGCGTCAAACCCGCAGGCCCTGCACCGATAATGACGACCTGGCTTATCTGTTGTTGTGGCAAGAGACGTGACTCACTTAAATTAGGATACTGGTACTCATTTTAAAATGGGTTTGGGCGATCGGCACATCTGCCGCGATCGGGTGTTTTCGTGGTAGTAATATGTAAGAATCGATCGCTGTAAATCTTTCCCAGCAAAACTTGAAAATTCGATGGCTCAACTAGAATTGCCTCCACCATTACGAACACCATTGTACGATCGCGCGATCGCCATCGACGCGAGAATGACTGCCTTTTCGGGGTGGGAGATGCCCGTGCAGTTTAGTGGGATTACCGCCGAGCATGAAGCCATTCGCGATCGTGCGGGGATGTTTGATATTTCCCATATGGGCAAGTTTACGCTGCGCGGCGATCGGGCAATCGAGCAGCTTCAGGGTTTGGTGCCTTCGGACTTGAGTCGGCTCCAGCCGGGACAAGCGCAGTATACCGTGTTATTAAATCCCCAAGCGGGAATTATCGATGACATCATCGTCTATCAGGAGGGCGATGGCAACGTCGTTTTGATTGTGAATGCGGGCACCAAAGATAAGGACAAAGACTGGTTGCTGGCGCATCTAGACCTCACACAGGTCGAATTTACAGATCTTACTGCCGATCGCGTGTTAATTGCCGTCCAAGGGCCAGAAACAGTCGGTCATCTTCAGGCATTAGTAGATATCGATCTGACTAAGCTGACGAATTTCGGTCATTCTAGCGCTTTAATTTTTAAAAACCCCGCTTTTATCGCCCGGACTGGCTACACTGGCGAGGATGGCTTTGAAATCATGGTAACACCCGAAATCGGTGTCAAATTGTGGGATGCCCTTTTAGCATCGGGCGTCACGCCTTGCGGTTTAGGCGCGCGCGACACGCTCCGATTGGAGGCGGCGATGTGTTTGTACGGTCAGGACATTAGCGACACTACCACGCCGCTAGAAGCTGGCTTAGGTTGGGTAGTGCATCTTGATACCAAGGGTGATTTTATCGGGCGCGATGTTTTGGAGCGGCAAAAGACAGCCGGAGTCAGCCGCAAATTAGTCGGACTGAATATGCAGGGGCGATACATCGCTCGTCATGACTATCCAGTCGCGATCGAAGGTCAAACTGTAGGGATTGTCACTAGTGGTACCATGTCTCCAACACTCGGACAAGCGATCGCTCTTGCCTATATACCAGCGGAATTTGCCAAGTTAGGGCAAATAGTCGAAGTCGAAATTCGGGGCAAGTTACATCCAGCGACTGTCGTTAAAAAACCATTTTACCGCTCTACCAATCGCGTCTAAGTGGGTAGGTAATGGGTAAAACCTAAATGGTGGGCAGTGATAAGTCAATAGGTAATGGCTGAAACCTAGATGGTGGGCAGTGCCTACATGATTAGATTTGCTTTAGGTTTTAGGCTTTAGGTTTTAGTCGTGTCGTCCCAGTAGGGTGGGCACTGCCCACCATCTACATTTGACTACCAATTATCAATTATCAATTAATTTTCCAATTTGCCCAATCTTGGGGTTTGAGGAAAACATCATAGAGCTGGG
>NZ_JANLWO010000116.1:0-2660 GCF_031364565.1 Chamaesiphon sp. OTE_20_metabat_361 | reverse complement strand
CACTTCAAACATGAAGATGGTTCGACCGAATTAGTCCCCTTCTTCGGATTGAATACCAAAGAATTAAAAGACGTATTCGCCCCATCCTGCTTGAGCTGTTTCGACTATGTAAACTCCCTCGCCGATTTAGTCGTCGGTTATATGGGCGCACCATTTGGCTGGCAATGGATCGTAGTTAGAAACGATCGCGGTCAACAGATGTTAGAGTTAGTAAATAACGCGATCGAGACTCAAGCCGTGATGTCCAAAGGCGATCGGACAGCAGCCGTTCAACAAAGCATTCCCGCCTACGATAAAGCCGTCACATTACCAATGTGGGTGGCGAAAATTATGGGTGTCGTCATCGATAAAATCGGCCCCAAAGGATTGGAATATGCGCGGTTCTCGATCGATTCTCACTTCACGCGCAATTATCTATTTACCAAGCGCAATTATCCTGAAAAGTTAGAGCAACACGTCCCAGAGTTTGCGAAGAAAATTGTCGATCGATACAAGTTGCCTGAGTAATGCAAAATCTTGAAGATTGGGTATGTATCGATCTCTACAATATAATTATGATTGAGTCAATCGACCCAAATTAGTGATGATAAACTATGTTTTCCAAACTATCATCATCATAAGCATCTGAGTTGGTTAAGTGATTATTACATGAACCAATTTTATTGACTTTAAGACCATTTTTGAAGACAATCTCTAACCCATGTTCTTGCTCCCAATCACATTTACAATGTATTAAAATATAAATGCCGCGCTCGCCATATTCACGACGCGTGACTATAAGATCTTTGCCGAATTGAATATATCTCCATATTTCTTGAGGTGATGCCACTACAATAAATTCAGGGTCTTCTGGTAGCCAACACTTATTAACATCTTGATAATACTGAAATATATATTGCTCTGCTTCCTCTAGAATAGAAACATCGATAGACAATAAGTTCGTTATTGCTACGTGAAAATCTTCTTTGTGTGGATCTTTCTCATAGCCGTCTAATACTACACGGCACATATGCCCACTGAGAACATATACAGGCATTAATTCACTATAAAAACTGTCAGACTCTCTGTGTTTGGAGAACTCGCCGACATTATCAATTCTCATTTTTTGATTTATATTAAAAATTTAAATACGAGAAAAGGAAAGTATGGTGGACAATGCCTACGAGCTAAAACCTTGCGGAGCAATAACTTAATTTAATTTTCGAGATCGATTCTAGCATCCTCAATCTCTACTATCGATCTGATGAATACTAATATTTTTATGACTCATTCGATCTCCATTGATTTGATTATCTAAATAATCTGAGTGCAAAGTAAAGATCTATCTGCATTCAAAGATTTTTAGCTTTGCTCCAGCACCGCCCTGAACTGGAAGTTCGGGCTAAGATCGAAAGTCCATTAAAATGGACTGAATTAAAATCTTACAGTCCTCTTCAGAGGACTTTTGCTCTTAGCCCCAAATTCATTTGAGGGCGTTGCTGGTACGAAGCAAACTAATTTCTCTATCCCGAACTAATATTCAACAACAATAGTGTAATTGAAAAGATAAGACTCGATAGATCGACAATCTATCAGCTCTCAACTGAACTCAGCCACTCCTCCATCTGAGCCACCGTCTGCCAACTAAACATCCCCACAATCAAATCGTCGAGTTGCTGCTCATTCAAAGCAGCGAGTTGACTCGTCACATTTTCCGTCGGTACATATCCCTGAAACTTCACACCAATAACTCTAGTGGCAGATTCCAGCTTACCTTCTAGTTTCCCTCTTTGTTCGCCCTTGCTTTCCGCCTTATCCATCTCGGCATCATACCAAGCATCGATCTCTGCCATCGTTTTCATAAACTCTTGCTCCTCTGCACTTAAACTGTTTGCTGGTAAATCTTTGAGATATACGCAATATTTGAGGCTCGCTCGTATTGTATCATTTTTCTCCCGACGCTCTGGTGATAGCTGTTCGATGCCTTCAAATGCTCGACGAGCTGATTCTTTATTCCCTAGCAGCTTCAACCACATGGTTGCTGGGCTGTATTCTAGCTGCTCGATGACGACGATGCCCATCCGCAACAGTTTGACTGTTTCGTACACGCCTGCACCAAATTCTGGGTGCGGTTTGGCTCCACATAGCTCTAAGAGTTCGGGACTACAATTGACTGTCAAAATCCAGGTGAACGGGTTTTGATTATCGATGAGCTGGAGCGATTCGGGTGATAGTTGTTGATATTTGACTGTCTGTTGGGCTTGCTTGAGGGTTGTGGCTAATTCTGCTTGTTTCGGCTCCCAATATAAGTTCTTGCGCGTGATGGATTTGTGGATGTGTTTTTCCTGAGCGTAGCCACTGTAATGCTCGATGATAATCGTCGGATGAACCTTCATGAGGGCATCGAATAACCCTAAATCTTCTTGCTGCCAACCAAATTTATCTGACTGAGCGATAAACATAAAGTCTATTTCCAGATCTTCATCGTTTCGGACTTGGATATTCTGGAGTGTCTCACCTTTGGACTGATATAAGGAACGCAGGTAAAATTTAAAAAATCGGTCGTGCTTATATTGAGCCATTAATTTATCGGAGCGCAAATCTCGTACTCATATCGTGCCACAAAATATGCTCCAACTTGCCGATCGCTATGATGTTTGAAGCCAAAGTTCTCATATACT
>NZ_JANLWO010000035.1:0-5108 GCF_031364565.1 Chamaesiphon sp. OTE_20_metabat_361 | reverse complement strand
GTTTCCCAAGCGGGAAGAAATGGAAAGTTTGCGCGATGCGTGGATTGCTCAATTAGAGACAGTACCGCCAGGAAATACTGGTGAGGGTGGAGTTTGGGCGACAACTGTGGGTGAAATTGCTAAAGCGGCGATGTCGGAATCGGAACGAGTCGCTTATGAGGAGAAAAAACTCAAACTGCGCCGAGCGATGGCGGATAGTGCTTTGAGTCGGGAATTAGATGCAGCGGCGATTACCGACGAGCAAAAACGCGAACATTTTGCCAAGGCAATGACTGAGGATAATTGGAGTGCGGTAATTAAGGAGCAGACAGCAGAAACGCTCTAAAGTTGTGGTTTGGTAATAGAACGTGAATTTGGGTTAAAGATATTTGTTCCGCACCAATACCGCACTCGATTTAAATCGGTGCTAGTGATGCGACGTCCGCCTACGCGGACTGAATATCTTAGTCCGCGTAGGCGGACTTCGCATCACTAGCACCGATTTAAATCGAGTGCGGTATTGGAGCGGAGCAAATATCTTTAACCCAAATTCACGTTCTATTACCAACCCACAACTCTAAAGAGTTTCTGCTGTCTGCTCCTTAATTACCGCGCTCCAATTATCCTCCGTCATCGCCGCCGCAAAATGTTCGCGTTTTTGCTCGTCAGTAATTGCCGCTGCATCTAATTCGCGACTTAATGCACTATCTGCCATTGCCCGTCGCAGCTTGAGTTTTTTCTCCTCATAAGCGACGCGTTCTGGCTCGGACATCGCTGCTTTGGCAATTTCGCCCACTGTAGTCGCCCAAACGCCACCCGCACCCGTATTTCCTGATGGCACTACCTCTAATTGGGCAATCCACGCATCGCGCAGGCTTTCCATTTCTTCCCGCTTGGGAAACTTAAATACTTGCACCCGTACCGCCGCACAGACATCGCTGCCATGCTCGGCAAGATGCCCCTTGAGTGAGGTCAACACATTGCGCGAGTATCCCACATATTGAGTGCGCTCGGCGGTATCTACAACCGCGTATACCCCCGCCACCCGCGCATTTTCAGCTAGTACTTGCCAATCTGCTAGCGGAATGAGCCGATCGCTATCCAAATTTAATGGTGCTACTGTGGTGACGGCATGTTCGTCCGGCGCACCGTACAGGAAATCGTGCAAACCCTGATGATTGGCAGGGACATTTTGATGCTCTATTTGTAAATCAGGCGTATTTTCCACGATCGTCGATTCCGCAAGTGTAAGAAGCTAGCCACCATTGTAGATCTCGATCCGCTAAGCTCGATCGCCACTGATACCTTTCTTTGCGAGGATACCCGTTCGATCGATCGCACTCAAACTATTGATTAGCTCGAATATTACTCTAGCTTTAAGAATTTTTCTAGTGCCGACACCATACTGGGCGGCCAACGACGGGTATTTTTCACCCAGTTTAAATCTTTATACCGACTATCCAGACCAATTACTGCTACCCAGTTACTTTCCGCCTCACCGCGTTGACCATCTTGCCATAATGCGGCACTCAGCGCTGCCCGGACATCGGGAAAATCGCGATACTTTCTGACGATATTTTTCATGTTGCGAATCGCTTCAGCGATATCACCGCTCTGATAGAGAGCCAAAGCATAGTTAGCACGAGCGAAGGCAAAATCTGGTGCAATTGCTGAAGCCTTGAGATAGTTTTCGATCGCAGTATCCCATTGACCCAAACCCGCATAGGCATTTCCTAAATTATTGTAAGCCATCGCATCCTTGGGGTCGATCGACAGGATATATTGATAGTCAGCGATCGCGGCATCCCATTCACCCAGACCTTCTAATGCCGTACCGCGATTGAGATAAGCATCGGGGTAGTTGGGCAATAGCTCGATCGACTTATCAAAATCGGCGACTGCTTCAGTGAGTTTATTTTGACTGACGCGGGAGTTGCCCCGATTGCTCCAGATGGCTGGATTTTGGGGAAACAACTCGATTAGTTGCGTCCAATACTGTTCAGCTTTAACAAAATTTCCTTCATTTGTCGCTGTAAAAGCTTGAGTACGGAGTTTGTCACCCAATGCAAATTGGGCATCAGTGACATCGCTAGGTGCTGGCTGTGCTAAACCAGGACTAATTGGAGTTAACGCAATTAGCACGATCGCTACAATACTTACCAACCAACGCCACACCATAAGTTTATCCCAAGATTTCACCTCTAACTGTAGAGGAATTAGTCGCAACTATCAATACAGGAGCCATTCGAGCCAGTTGTTCTTACTAACCGCAGCCGATAACCCAGCGGTTATAAACCGCCGCTCTGCGAAGGCAGACGCTCCGCGAACGGAATGCAAAGTCCGCCTGCGCGGACTAAATTTATAGTCCGCGCAGGCGGACTTTGCTACATTAGCCGCGACTTTAGTCGAAGGCACTCTATCGATCGTTGCAAGTCAAATTTTTCACACTTCAATTTCTCTAATCAATCGCTGACGCATTCTCTGGGGGTCGCCACGATCGACTAATCGCCCATTTTCGATCAAAAATGCGCCATCGCAGTAGTCTAGCTCCTCGAGCCGATGCGTTACCCATAACGCCGTTAAGCCGCGACTTTTGACTAGTTCGCGGACTTGGGCGACTAGATCGAGTTGGGCATCGGGGTCTAGCAGGGCAGTAGGCTCGTCAAATAAAATTACCTCGATTTGTCTGGCGATCGCGCCCGCGATCGCGACACGCTGCTTTTGGCCGCCACTGAGAGCATAAATGGGTCTGCGGATTAGCTCGCCCAGATTGACCGCGTTGAGGGCTTCGGTAACGCGATGGCGGACTTGACTGGGAGTGAGATTCTCGGCAACTAGCCCGAAGGCGATATCGGCACCGACAGTCGGCATCACTAATTGACAATCGGGATTTTGGAAAACAATTCCCAATCCGCCCTGAATCTCGATCGTGCCAGCTTGAGGCGTTAGCAGTCCCGCGATCGACCGGAGGAGCGTCGATTTGCCGCTACCATTGGTGCCGAGTAGCATCCAAAATTCGCCGCGCGGTACAGATAAAGAACAATCATCAAGGGCAACCTTCCCAGATTTCCAGGCAAAGGAAAGATCCTTAACCTCGATTGCGGGTAATGATAAGCGATCGAATTCGGTCATAGATTCGAGACGGGAATGGGGGATGGAGTACTAAAACTCCTCACAATACTAGGGGCGTAAGCTCGCTCCTAGTATTGCATGTCGCGAGATCAAGCGCCAGCAAACGCTACAAAACCAGGCGTTTTACCCGAAGCTGCCGCACCGGATTTCTCATACATCTGAGCGGCGACGATCGCATCGGTCATCACACAAATTTTCTTTTCGGGTTGTCGATCGCACGACAATTCCAGCATCGTCACATCACTCCCACGCATGGCATCTAATACCTGTTGGTAAACGGTAGTCGCTTCCTCTACCGTCTTCCGCTGTACTGACATGGGCATGGCGGTACTTTTGAGCAAGATTTCGATGACGTACATATCTATATATTACTGAGTTGGGATTGGCTAACGATCTTAATTGTAAGCCGATTCTCCTTGCACAGACGATACCAACGCTAATTTGGTGACTGCTAAAATTTGGATCGGGGATCCCGATTACGCTCATCTATGACTATAATCTCAGAAGAGTAAGCACCGCTCGGTACTATCCACCTCAACATGGAGAGTTAAATTCTTACTTTTCATAAGTATTTATACTCACTTAGCTCTATAAATAAGCGTAAAATGGGTTATTTTTCACCAGAATCTTAAATTTTGCCGAAGAAAATGTAAAGATTTTACCCATTCCAACACAATTCTATTAGACTAAGTAAAGAAACGTAAACTGATTTAATAAATCGGCTAAGTACTCACGCAGCGGCTCACAATATCATTAAATGATGAGTCGATACGCGCAAACCACTGTCCTCATAATATCTGGAGATTTACTGCATCATGACCATTGCAGTTGGCAACCAGCAGGTCGAAAGAGGCATCTTTGATGCTGTAGACGACTGGCTAAAAAAAGATCGGTTCGTATTCGTCGGCTGGTCCGGTATCTTACTATTCCCATGTGCATTCATGGCCCTCGGCGGCTGGATGACTGGTACCACATTTGTTACTTCTTGGTATAGCCACGGTTTGGCTTCTAGCTACCTCGAAGGTTGCAACTTTCTAACTGCGGCTCTTTCTACTCCTCCCAACAGCGTGGGTCACTCCCTAATGCTGTTATGGGGACCTGAAGCACAAGGTGACTTCACTCGTTGGTGTCAACTTGGCGGTCTATGGGCATTTGTTGCTCTTCATGGCGCATTCGGTCTTATCGGCTTCATGCTCCGTCAATTTGAAATCGCTCGTCTAGTCGGGATTCGTCCTTACAACGCGCTTGCTTTCTCCGGTCCAATCGCCGTGTTCGTCAGCGTCTTCTTGATCTACCCCTTGGGTCAATCTGGTTGGTTCTTCGCACCTTCGTTCGGCGTAGCTGCAATCTTCCGTTTCATCTTATTCTTACAAGGTTTCCACAACTGGACGCTCAACCCCTTCCACATGATGGGTGTTGCAGGGATTCTCGGCGGTGCGTTGCTGTGTGCGATTCACGGTGCAACTGTAGAGAACACCTTGTTTGAAGATAGCGAAAGCGATAGTTCCAATACTTTCCGCGCTTTCGACCCTACTCAAGCTGAAGAAACCTACTCGATGGTAACTGCAAACCGCTTCTGGTCGCAGATTTTCGGTGTAGCTTTCTCCAACAAACGTTGGTTACACTTCTTCATGCTCTTCGTCCCTGTGACTGGATTGTGGATGAGTTCTGTCGGTATCGTTGGTTTGGCTCTAAACCTCCGCGCTTATGACTTCGTATCTCAAGAATTGAGAGCGGCTGAAGATCCTGAGTTTGAAACATTCTACACCAAGAATATTCTGCTCAACGAAGGTATTCGTGCATGGATGGCGCCTCAAGACCAACCTCACGAACAATTCATCTTCCCAGAAGAAGTATTACCTCGCGGTAACGCTCTCTAAAAAGCTTTGAAACATCGGAGGATAAATGTACAATCTATTTATCTTCCGGTTTTTTTTAATCCGTATTTTATAGTTAATCGATCTGAGGTACTGCAAGAGTGGAAACGCCCTTTAATA
>NZ_JANLWO010000025.1:0-2350 GCF_031364565.1 Chamaesiphon sp. OTE_20_metabat_361 | reverse complement strand
TAAATCTCAAACTATCGATTAAATTAGTCGATCGAGTGGACTTTTAGCTGCCAATCGACCTACCTACAGACGATTGTATTAGTCACCCCCGCTCGATCGGTGCGACTAGAATTACTACATTCTGCACCATGCTTATAGATTTTGATGGCAATCGGTTCTCGATCGGTAGTCGAACCATTTGCCGAGATCGTCATATTTTTACCAGTTACAAAATTAATTGTCAGCGGTAGTTTCCCGATCGCCTGCTCTGTAGTACTCGTCCGAGAGCGATCGTGCTGAGTCATGGTATAACTCCCCCACAATGTACTCCCGACTTTACCACTATACTCAACTCGATACTGAACTCGATCGCTAAATGGATTGCCAAAAGTCTGAACACCCATCAACCCCACACCCGTCACCAATGACCACAAGAAATACACGCTTTTCACAGCTTTGTTAACCCAATGCTACACAAACTAAATATACCCAGTAAAATAGCGCAAAATGTGTCCTAAATGCTTAAAAAATTCTGTGCTTTATTCTCCTTGAGGAACATTTGTGCGGGGATCGCTCTAGATAGCGTGGCGACTAGATTAGGAGCGGTTATCTCAGACAATAAAATTATGGCTTGTATTATCCGATCGAGCGCTCGGCGGCGTAATTCAAACTGGGTTACAACCGCTTTACCACTTTTTATAAGGCAAAAATTTCCCAGACATGGTAAGTTTGACTCGATCTCCCTTGGGATCGACTTCTTTGTCCACATCCATCGTAAAATCGATCGCGCTCATAATCCCATCGCCAAACTTTTCTTGGATGACACTTTTGAGCGGAAACCCATAGACTTGGATAATCTCATAAAACCGATAGACAAAGGGATCTGTCGGCACGATCGGGCCTAAACCTTTAATCGGATATTCGGTCAATCGATCGACATAATTAGCACTCAGTCCCAAGGCCTCAACGAGTAACTTCGCCTCATCTTCCGAAGCAGCGGCTTGTCTGTACAGCACCGCCGCAATCCAGACTTCATCTCGACCTAAGATTTTTTCGAGATCGGCAAAGCTCAATCCTTGTCGCTGCTTGGCGGCTAAGAGTTCGGACACGATATCTGGGAGGTTCATAGTTAATTTTGACCATAGTATTGGCAGTATGAGTCAAAATATAAACGAAAGTGAGAATTCAAATAGTTACCTAGCTAACAAATTTCAATTTTGGAGCAATTTTTTAGGATGAGTAGGACACACCAACATGTAATCGATCGAATTCAATTGATATTAAATATATTCGATCGCTTGTTTATAAGAGAATAGTTTTGTAGTTTTGTAGGGTGGGCACTGCCCACATACATATATTCGCTCGAATTAGTTTTGTAGGGTGGGCACTGCCCACATACATATATTCGCTCGAATTAGATAAGTGTTAAATGTATTCGATCGCTTGTAAGTTATTATTTGTCGTAAAAATATTTGTTAAATATGAAATATGTCTCGATTCTCTTGCAGAGACACTTCGCGAACGATTGTTGAAGATATTGCTCGATCGTGTAGCGTGTCTTATACAAGCTTAAATCCTTATTTTTGCTGCTCGGTATTGTTGGTGGGCAGTGCCCACCCTACGTTTTTGTAGCTTTAAAAATTGGGTGAGGCTAATCAATGAATTACCCTTACCCAATTTTGAGAATTACCCTCACTCAAATTTTTAATTCATCGATTCTAGGTAGTCCCGAACGCGATTGCGGCGTTTAGGTTGACGGAGTTTTTGGAGTGCTTTGGATTCGATTTGGCGGACGCGTTCGCGGGAGAGTTCGAGTACTCGTCCGATATCTGCTAGAGAGTGCGCTTGATTGTATCCTAGCCCAAACCGCAGACAGATTACCTCCCGCTCTCGATCGGTCAAATCGGCTAGCAGTTGGACGAGTTCGCCTTGGAGCGATTCGCGCATCAGTAGTTGTTCTGGAGTCACTTCGTCAGCTTCGAGCAGATCTCCCAATTCGGTATCCCGATCTTTACCAACTTTCACATCCAATGATACCGATCGCGGGACGCGCATGAGTACTTCTTGCAATTGTACCAGCGTCATGTCTAGAGCTTTGGCAACTTCCTCCAATCGTGGGGGGCGTCCGGTAGCCAGACTCAGCTCGCGTTGAACTTTTTTGATCTTGTTGAGCTTTTCGGTGATGTGGACGGGGAGGCGGATATTTCGGCTCTGGGTGGCGATGGCGCGAGTAATCCCTTGGCGAATCCACCAGTAAGCATAGGTACTAAACCGATAGCCCTTGGTGGGGTCGAATTTATCGACGGCACGTTCTAAACCCATCGTCCCCTCTTGAATCAGATCTAGCAGTTCCAAGCCGCGATTTTGATAT
>NZ_JANLWO010000014.1:0-1882 GCF_031364565.1 Chamaesiphon sp. OTE_20_metabat_361 | reverse complement strand
AATTAAAGTCGCCTTAGTACATTTTTGCTTTGAAGATTACACGATCGAACTTGCCAATAGTTTGTACGAGCTAGTCGATCTCACCTTGATTCAACCTCAAAAGGTGGCAGCATATTGTCGGAGTTCGCTCGATCCTCGGATGCGAGTCATTGAGTTTGAGAAACCTCGCATCCGCGATCCGCGTAACTTCGCCGCGATGTCAGCCTTGATGCGAATCTTGCGGGAATTGCAACCGGACGTTTTACACGTTCAAGAAACCAACGATCCGTGGTATGACTTGACCTTATTTTTCAATCGAATGCCACCGCTCGTCACCACCATTCATGATGTGTTTCGGCACCCTGGAGATCGGCAAAATATCTTTGGTGCCGATTATACTAAGCGAATTGCCTTCCATCGCTCCGATCGGGCGATCGTTCACGCTCAAGCATTAAAACAAACTCTCACTCAGCATTTTCGGGTGCCACTAGAGCGAGTTTGCGTGTTGCCACACGGCGAACTCGGGAGTCTGTATCGGCGCAGATCTACCGCCGCAACCGTCGAGCGAGAGCCGCAAACGCTATTGTTTTTTGGCAGAATCTGGCCGTATAAAGGTCTTAAATATTTGATTGCAGCACTACCGTTAATTGCCGCGAAGTTTCCTGCTATTAAGTTGATAATAGCGGGCAAAGGCGAAAATTTCGAGCAGTATTTTCCCGATGGCGTAGATCGACATCAGATCGAAATTATCGATGATTTCATTCCGCCCGAACGAGTCGCAGCACTCTTTCAACGGAGTACGATTGCTGTCTTACCCTATATCGAATCCTCTCAGAGTGGGGTAGCCACCCTTGCTTATGGGATGGGTACTTTAGTTGTCGCTTCAGCCATTGGCGGGTTGACAGAGTTAATCGAATCGGGGCAAGATGGTCTGCTGGTGCCCCCAGGTAATGTCGAAGCCTTAGCAGCAGCGATTGTCAGGTTATTGAGCGATCGGCAGTTACAACAGCAGCTCCAAGCTGCTGCCTTTGAGCGCTGTCAGCAAGACTTGAATTGGACTAATATTGCCACTCAAACTGTCGAAATATACCACCAAGCAATTGCTAACAAATATGGTTAGCAACTGTGAGTTCGTCCTTCTAACAGCCAAAAATGAGCATCAATCCTCAAGTCTCGATCGTGATTCCTGCCTATAATACCGCTGTCTATATCGGTCGGGCAATCGAGTCGGCGTTGAAACAAACTCTGACTAATATTGAGATTATCCTCGTAGATGATGCTTCGACCGATCGCACGCTAGCAATAGCAAACAGCTTTACAGATAGACGCCTCAAAGTATTTACTAACTTTGAAAATCTGGGCGTGAGTGCGACCCGGAATTGGGCGATCTCTCAGGCTCAAGGTGAATGGATTGCGGTTTTGGATTCAGATGATTGGTATGCGCCCACCCGATTAGAACGACTCTTACAGATTGCCTCCCAACAACATGCCGATCTGATTGCTGACGATCTGTATCTAGTTAAAGATGGTGAAGACCGAGCTTGGAGTACGCTGATTACAGAAAGCGGCGAACCAATTGTTACCATTAAGCAGATCGATCCGGTCTATTTTGTCGAAACTGATGTCTATGGAGAATTGGGACTGCGACTGGGGATTTCTAAGCCGATATTCAACCGCAAATTTCTGCTCCAGCACCAGATTCGCTACGATCCAGAGATGAAGGTAGGCGAAGATTTTTGGTTGACGTTGACCTGCTTGGCTAGAGGCGGGAAATTTTTGCTAGTGCCAGAGCCTTATTATTATTATGTGGTGCGATCGAATTCCCTAGTCTATACCAGCAAATTAGCTTACCTTCATCAGAACTGTGCATCAACTTTGAATTTTATCAAGACCGAACAAATTG
>NZ_JANLWO010000011.1:0-7338 GCF_031364565.1 Chamaesiphon sp. OTE_20_metabat_361 | reverse complement strand
TGGTGAAGATCGCGAACAAGTCGAAGTTAATGGCGATGTCATTATCGAACCAAAGGGTAAAGGTAAGAAAAAAGTCTTTAATCTCACCCCTGGCTCGCTGCTACTTGTCGCCGATGGTGCCGAAGTTAAAACTGGCGATCTCATCGCCGAAATCGCCTTGAGCCGAGGCGGACGCTCGACCGAGAAAGCAACTAAAGACGTCGCCGCCGATTTGGCTGGGGAAGTTTTATTTGCCGATATCGTTCCGGAAGAAAAAACCGATCGTCAAGGGAACATGACGCGGATCGCCCAACGGGGTGGCTTGATTTGGGTACTCTCAGGTGAAGTTTACAACTTACCCCCTGGTGCCGAACCGCTAGTCAAAAACGGTACGAAGATCCCCGAACATGGCGTCCTTGCCGAAACTAAGCTGATCTCGGTCAGTGGTGGCGTCGTGCGGCTGCGCGGCGAACGGGAGATCGAAATTATCACGGCTTCCGTGTCGCTCGATCGCGCCAAGGTCGAAGTCGATACCGAGTCGGGACGCGAGCAATACACGATCGTCACCGATGACAATCAACGTTTCCAACTGCTGACAGCACCCGGAACTAAAGTTCAAAATAGCACCGCCGTTGCCGAATTAGTAGACGATCGCTATCGGACGCGCACGGGTGGAATCGTCAAATTTGCAGGGCTAGATGTCCAGAAAAAAGGTAAAGCCAAACAGGGCTATGAGGTCGTTCAAGGTGGGACAATTCTCTGGATCCCCGAAGAGTCACATGAGGTAAATAAAGACATCTCCCTGCTCAACGTCGAAGATGGGCAGTATGTCGAAGCAGGTACCGAAGTGATTCGCGATATCTTCTGCGGTATCAGCGGGATTATCGAAGTCGTCCAGAAAAACGATATTCTCCGGGAGATTACGATCAAACCGGGCGAACTACATCTGCTCGACGATCCAGAGGCGGGACAATCCGTAACTGGGACGATCTGTTATCCCGGCAATAAACCCGTCCCCGAACTCGAAGCTGTGACCGAGCTGCGATATCTAGAATACGTCGAAACCCCGGAAGGTTCGGCACTACTGATCCGTCCGGTGATCGAGTATCAAGTTCCCGACGAACCCAATTTACCATCCCAAGCTTCCGTCAACCAATCTGGTGCCCAAGGACCGAACGCCGAAGGTCGGTCTGTGACGATCGAACTCCGTGCAGTCCAACGCGTACCATACAAAGATGGCGAACGGGTTAAATCTGTCGATGGGGTCGAACTCCTCCGCACCCAACTAGTGTTGGAAATGGAGTCTACTAGCACGCCCCAATTAGCTGCGGATATCGAGCTGATTAAGGATGAAGAGACTGGCGAGCAACGACTCCAACTGGTAATTCTCGAATCGCTCACCATCCGTCGCGATACGGCTGGCGATAACTTGGGCGGTAGTACTTATACTGAGGCGCTAGTCACCGACGGTCAAAAGATCGCTCCTGGTGCGGTAGTCGCCCGGACAGAAATCCGGTGCAAGAATCCTGGGGAAGTCCGGGGAATTCGCCAAGGTGCCGAATCCGTGCGGCGGGTATTAGTAGTCCGGGAAAGCGATCGGACGATCGTCGATACTAATGGTGCTAAACCTACTGTCAAAGCTGGTAAATTAGTCGTCGCTGGCAGCCAGATCGCTGAAGGAGTTATCAGTCCTGAATCTGGTGAAGTGGTCGAAGTCAACGACTCCCAAGTCGTACTGCGGATGGCGCGTCCGTATCGGGTATCCCCCGGTGCGATTCTCCAT
Source organism: Chamaesiphon sp. OTE_20_metabat_361 (assembly GCF_031364565.1). Lineage (NCBI taxonomy): Bacteria > Bacillati > Cyanobacteriota > Cyanophyceae > Gomontiellales > Chamaesiphonaceae > Chamaesiphon > Chamaesiphon sp. OTE_20_metabat_361. The sequence continues at coordinate 5,576 of NZ_JANLWO010000011.1, read as the reverse complement.
ATCGATACTGGCGACTTGGTACAGCGGGGCGATAATCTGGTACTCCTGGTCTACGAGCGATCGAAAACCGGAGACATCATCCAAGGTTTACCCCGGATCGAAGAACTCCTCGAAGCGCGTAAACCTAAAGAACCCTGTATCCTCAACCGTCGCGATGGTACCGCATCTGTCGTCTACAACGACGATGGCGAACCGACCGAAATTAAAGTCATCGATGCGAGTGGTGCCGTCGAAGAATACTTCCTCGGCCCCGGTCAAAACTTGCTCGTATCGGATGGTAATGTAGTCAAAGCGGGTCACTTGCTCACCGACGGACAGCTCAACCCTCACGAGATCTTAGAAGTCTACTTCAACCACTTCCGCGAGGAAAATGGTGTCTTTGAAGCGGCACTGCTGGCACTCCAAAAAGCGCAAGCATTCTTGGTCAACCAAGTGCAATCGGTATACCAATCCCAAGGGGTGGAAATTTCCGATAAACACATCGAAGTCATCGTTCGTCAGATGACCTCTAAAGTCCGGATCGATGACGGTGGTGACACCACGATGCTCCCAGGGGAACTCCAAGAACTCCGCCAAGTCGAACAGGTAAATGAAGCCATGTCGATTACTGGTGCGGCTCCAGCGGAATATACGCCCATGTTGCTCGGGATTACCAAGGCATCCTTGAATACCGATAGCTTCATCTCGGCTGCGAGTTTCCAAGAAACTACGCGGGTACTCACCGAAGCCGCGATCGAAGGCAAATCTGACTGGTTGCGCGGCTTGAAAGAGAACGTGATTATCGGTCGGCTGATTCCCGCTGGGACGGGCTTCAATGCTTATGAGGATTCCAACTTCTCCAGCCCCATCGCGGACAATGATTATGGCTCGATGGGCATGTATGGTGCCTATGACGGCTCGCTCGGTAGCGATGAGGATATGATTCTCGACGATCGTACCGCTCGCAGCTACGATCTCGACGATCCGACCCTCAGTGGTTTATCGATCGTCAAACCTTCGAGTCCAGAAGAGGAGGAGGAGTTCGCCGGATTGATCTATGGCGATCCGATCGAAGCTAATACTGCTAAGGATGATGAAGATGAGTTTGAGTGGTCGCCTCCTGGTGATAGCGACGATGACGACGATTTTGAATAAAAGCTAAAAGCGAGCAGATATTAGCCGATTGCGGTGATGTATCGCCCGATTATCGATCGACAAGCTTACGTTCTCACGTAAGCTTTTTTTTGTGTTGCTAATTAACGTCAGTTCGGGTTCGAGACTTATAGAGTTGAATTGCCGAGTGAACGACTGTTTCTAGTTCTTTCACTTCTGACTGAAGTGAAATTGTACCGCTTGTCGCAACTTCGGTATTAGCTTGCAATTTCTTAGTAATAATTCGGACGAGATTGATATCTTCGCTCGATAGTTTATTAGTGAGTGAAACTACTTCATGACTGAGCAATCGCATCAAATGTCTAGCTTCATCTAGAGTTTGGATCGAGCTGGAGATCGACTCTTTCACCTGCTGGACTTGAGTGTCGGCATTGCTAATTGTCTCTTTAACCGCACCCGCTCGCTTGAGTGAAGATCGCATCACGACGATCTCTTCTTGGAACTGAGCTTTTGCTAGAGCTAAACCAGTTTGGATGCCAATTTGTCTGAGCCATTCTACTTCGACATCTTGCCAATTGCGATAGTTAAAACACTGATGAACAGCAATCGCTCCAAATAATTCATTGCGATCGCTAACAATCGGTACGACAATAGTTGCCTTAACGGCGATCTTCACTAAATTATCGAGAATATCGGGATCGATACCAACTTCATGAATATTATCAATCGCCCGAACGTGGAGTCGATCGCTGTATTCATTAACCCTGTATCCGTCTAAACAAGGGTCGTCAATTACCGTTCCTTTCAATGTTGCCAATGCTGGCATTGTTGCTTCAGCGAAAACCATCCCAACATTTGGCTCGGTAATGCCATAGACGATCGCCCGATCGCACTTTAAAATAGTTTGGGCTTGAGTGGTGGCAATTTCTAAGACTTCAGTGCGAGTAGTACCCTGATGAATTCTTTGGGTAGCAGAGATCAATAGCTCATCATAGTACCGTTGTCGATCGAGTGAGGATTGGATTTTTTGACACTGCGACCATCTCACTGCATTATCCAACGCCCAGCCAATTTGCAACGCCATTTGCGCGGTGAGGGTAATTTCTTCAGGTTGCCAAGCGCGAGGCTGGGAACATTGATGCAAAATTAATAAGCCATATAGCTCACCATCTGGTAACAATAATGGCACCACTAAGTTAGCTTTGACTGCGAGTTTTTCCAGCGTTTCGATGTAGCACGGCGTAATCTTAGCTTCGTAGATATTATCGATCGTGTTGATCCGACCTTGACGATAAGTATCGACATGCCTTGCCATAAAGCAAGGATCCTCGATTGTTGTCTCTACTGTTTTGGGAAATCCCGGCTCTACTGACTCCGCGACAACTTTTCCCAGACTCTCGGATTGCAAACTGTACACTACAACTCGATCGCAGTGGAGCGCGTGCTTGACGCTTTCGACACTAGCTTGCAGAATATCTTCTGGTCGCGAACAGTTGTGAATTCTAGAAATCAGATTGGTGAACATTTACAGCAAAAGATATCAGAATGGGTTGGTAGCAAATATGCTACAATGACTAGTATAGCTTATGTTACTTCTTTTTATACAATAGCTACCCTTTGAGGGTCGATCGTTGGCGTAGCCGCTCCCTTGGAGAATCGAGTATGCCTTCAAACCTCAATCCTCAAACATTTTGCGCTCGATCGTTACTATGTATCTTTGACTAATATAACCCATCTGAATTTGGTCGCTCGGTACGATCGCGTAGCTTCTCTAAGTAATACTACGCAAAACTATTAAGACCGATTTGTTACAAGACCGGACGAAATATCTAACAAAAATGCTTTCGAGTAGTACGACTTGCTACTCGAAAGCATTAATTTGCCCTAAAACCTAAAGCCTAGAGCCTAAAGTCTATTACCCCTTAGCTCCCAATCGCTGCCAAAACTGTTTTTGAGTCGGTAGCGGGGCGGCAATCTGGATGATGCTCTCCAGTAATCGGGGTACTAGATAGTTGCCCCAAACTGCGAGATGACTTTGCCAACCGATGATAATCTCCCGCTCGTTACGATCGATTCCTCGGATTAGTGCTTGGGCGACGCGCTGGGGCGACATCGGCATCATGCCGCGAAATAGCTGTAAATCTCGCACCATGTCCGTATCGGTGAGCGTCGGCAACAGCGATATCACCTGTACGTTGTGACTGGCTAACTCGCCCCGGAGTGCTTGGGTAAATCCCAAGATGGCAAATTTGGTAGCTGAATAGGTAGACATCGTCGGTGCGGCGACCTTGCCCATCAGACTGGCAACATTGACAATGGCACCTGTTTGTTGCGAGACCATCCGGCGGGCAATCAGGCGGGTGATGGTATACATCCCCAGCAGATTGATGGCGATCTCTTCTTGGACGTGGGGTAACTTTGATTGTAGGAAGGGTGCTTGATAGGCAACTCCCGCACAATTTACCAATAAGTGAATCTGTCCGTAATCGCGCCATGCCTGAGAGATAACGACATTAACCCGAATCCGATCGGTTAAATCTAGCACGATCGGGATGACTTCGACACCCATGACACCGATCTCTGCGGCAACTTCGGCTAACCGCTGTTCGTTACGGGCGACTAGTAACAGCCGTTTAATGCCACTTGTGGCTAGCTCAAAGGCAATCGCTTGACCGATGCCGCGCGATGCTCCAGTCACGAGGGCTGTTTTTCCGTGTAGCTTCATTGTTAAAAACCTCCAAAAGTGAAGTCACTGCCAACCTTGTGCGCTAGGTATGGATACACAAACTTTACGCTCGGGGTAGATAGCGAGCAAAATGACGATCGAGCAGTTGGTTAAATGTAGGGACGGAGCGGCTAAGTGAGTGTAGGTGACACTAATCGCTAGGAGAGGATAATTAATCGATTACCTCTAGCTGGGCATCAAGCACATGAAGTACTATTTGATAGACACACCCTATCAGATAGATCGAGCATCTGCAACATTTATTAACAAAGATTGGAGATTGTGATATATCTCTACATAATTCTCAGGGATCGCGATCGCTGCAATTTGGGCGTTAATGTGCTGTGCTTGCTAAATTGCGATCGAGACATCACATTTGGTGAATGTCGTGTCTGAGAAGGTAGTATTTTGATGAGAGCGATCGAGCCTTAATTGTCAACTACTCTCCTCGCATAATCCACAGCAAAACTGGGCATACCAAGCAAGTTTTGGTAGTTAATGATACTTAAAATTAGCCGCTCCTTCGACGCGGCATATTCGACAGCTAAGCAGTATTTTTTAATTAAGACACATTGGTTCGATCGAGTGGGTATTGTTATCGCGATCGGGATTACAGGCACTGAAGCCCAAGAAGCGGCAGACATCGAGATATATTCATTCTGAAATTTGTGCTGACTAAATATTAGTAATTTTTTACTATCATTTGAGCGATAAATTAACATCATAAGTATGTCGATCGGTAGATAATTCTCTCAAAAACCGATCGTACACTTTAAACAGTAGCATCACAAAACTCGTGTAATTGCCAAAAGTAAAAAGTAATTAATAAGGGCGAAGTTATACAGTCTCATAAATTAAGTACTTCTACGCTTCATTTTTCAGCACCAACTAAAAAATGGAGATCGATAAATTTTCACTGACAATTTATCAATTATTGGCACATCGCCAGTTGCCCACATAGCAGATATTAGAGCTGTGAGTATAATCGAGCAACCTAAATTAACCAAAATTGCCGAAAATAGGACGATAGCAACAAGACCTTCAATCCGGCTATTTGATGCGATCGCCTTAATTGTCGGACTAGTTATTGGTGCGGGAATATTTGAGACACCAGCATTAGTTGCGGCTAATGCTAATAGTGAAACCGATCTTTTACAAGCTTGGTGCTTGGGTGGAGTCATCTCCATTATCGGTGCTTTATGCTATGCCGAACTCGCTACCACATATCCAAATATCGGTGGTAGTTATGACTACTTAAAGCGAGCATTCGGTCGATCGATTGCGATTTTATTTGCCTGGGCGCGATTGAGTGTAATTCAGACTGGATCGATCGCTTTACTGGCTTTTGTATTTGGAGATTATGCCTCGCAATTATTGCGGCTGGGCACATTTTCAGCAGGGATTTATGCGGCACTGGCGATTGCCCTCCTCACCACTCTCAATATTTTGGGCGTGAAGCACAGTAAACGGCTCCAAAACTGGCTGACGATTACTACCGTCTTAGGACTGCTGGCAATCGTTATCATCGGCTTAACCTTGCCAGCGGACACTAGTGTTCCCGCTCCGGCTACTGGCGCTGCTACTAGATCTTGGGGATCGGCAATGGTATTCGTACTGTTGTCCTATGGTGGTTGGAATGAAGCCGCGCAGATCTCTACTGAGATCGAGAACTACCAGCGCAACATCATTCGATCGCTCCTCTGGGGGTTAGGAATTATTACCGCATTATATGTGCTGCTGAATTTGGCATATCTGAAGG
>NZ_JANLWO010000008.1:0-7583 GCF_031364565.1 Chamaesiphon sp. OTE_20_metabat_361 | reverse complement strand
TTTAACATCTGTAACTAGATGGTCTTCGTTAGAATGTACGAGCAGACTATCAGCCGAGATTTTGTAAATGAGTACCCAACTGTACCAAGAAATTAAAGAATTCTATGATGCTTCAAGCGGTCTGTGGGAGGGAATCTGGGGCGAACACATGCACCACGGATACTATGGGGAAGATGGAAACTATAAGCTAGATCGTCGTCAGGCTCAAATCGACCTCATCGAAGAATTATTGATTTGGGCTGATGATTTTAGCAAGGAGCGACCTCAAAATATTCTCGATGTTGGTTGTGGAATTGGTGGTAGTAGCCTGTATTTAGCCCAGAAATTTGGGGCGAGGGTGACGGGGATTACCCTTTCTCCCGTCCAGGCAAATCGCGCCAAGGAGCGAGCGCGAGCGGCTGGTTTGGCAGACAAGGCGGATTTTCAGGTCGCTAACGCGCTGGAGATGCCGTTTGCCGATAATAGTTTCGACTTGGTATGGTCGTTAGAAAGTGGCGAACACATGCCAGATAAGGTGAAGTTCTTGCAAGAGTGTCATCGCGTCTTGAAACCAGGTGGGAAGATGATTTTTGTTACTTGGTGTCACCGTCCGACAACTGCAACAACGCCGCTGACACCTGACGAGCAGCGGCATTTACGCGATATTTATCGAGTTTACTGCTTGCCTTATGTAATTTCGCTGCCAGAATATACTGAGATTGTGACCCAATGCGGTTTTCAGGATTTGCGCGTGGCTGATTGGTCTACGGCTGTCGAACCATTTTGGGATGTGGTCATCGATTCAGCGATTACACCACAGGCTGTATTTGGGCTGGTGAAGGCGGGTTGGAAAACGATCGAGGCAGCGATATCATTACGGCTGATGAGTGAGGGCTATCGGCGCGGTTTGATTCGCTTCGGTCTGATTGCCGCGACGAAATCAACTTAAATCTAAGCTGTTAAGTCGCGAACTATCGATCGACATATATCGTCTTGTCATTAAAGATGAGGAGCGATTGCCGAGCAGTTTGCTTTGTGGTGGTTAGCTCATTGCGCTATCTTTTAGTTTAATTTAGGTGTCGAGATGCTCTGCTTGGCACTTTTTCATCAAACATCATTTCCCAGCAAGATTTAAGCTTTAATCCTTTTGAAACGAGCATAATAATTTAGCTTTATGGAATTAGATAGTATTCATTTCTATGTTAGGGATGCCGATCGAACGCAATCTTTTTTCGTCGAACAGATAGGATTACAATCTTTAGATAATTCACCAATTTTAGTTCATCATCAGAGCGACCCATCGCGGACGCTCGTGCATTGGGTCGGTAATTCCGAGCTGTTATTTTCGATCGCATCCCCACTAGATACCAGTAGTCCAGTGGCGGAGTATCTGCAACTACATCCCTCGGGAGTTAAGGATGTTTCGTTTCGGGTTCTGGATCTAGCAGAGATTAGGAGCAAAGTAGATCGACTGGGCGTAACGGTATTAGCAGCTTCGGCAGATTTGGATGAGTGTCAGTGGCTGAGAATTCGAGGTTGGGGTTCTGTCGAACATACCATTATTCAATCGCAACTGGGAGAGATTACTTCGACGAAAATCGATCGACACGAGCCAATTACTGGGATCGATCACATTGTTTTAAATGTGGCTGCGGGTGAGTTGGATTTAGCTGCCAACTGGTATCGAGATATATTTGATTTTCAGGTAGAACAGACATTTGATATTCAGACGCTGACATCAGGATTGGCGAGTAAGGCTCTGGTAAGTGCGTGTGGCAAGATTAGATTTAATATCAATGAGCCGAGTTCGAGTAATTCCCAGATTCAAGAATTTTTGGATCTCAATCATGGTGCGGGGATTCAACATATTGCCTTGCAAACTCAGGAGATCTGGACGACGATCGATCGAATGCAGCAGCAGAAGTTAGCATTTTTACCAATTCCGCAGACTTATTATACTAACCTCCAAAATAGGGCAAGATTGGCACAACAATTTCTGTTAACTAATCAAGAGTGGCAGCAACTCGAACGGTTGCAAATTTTGATGGATTGGTCTATGTCTATACCAAAACAGATTCTCTTGCAAATATTTACGCAACCGATCTTTGAATCACCTACCTTCTTCTTTGAAATCATCGAACGCCGCAATCGCGCTCAAGGATTCGGACAAGGGAATTTCCAAGCATTATTTGAAGCGATCGAGGAGTATAATGCTTCTATATTGTCTATCTAAGCTCAGTATTTACCGATCGGATCTAGTAAAAATAAGTAGGGGCAATTCATGAAGCGGTTCGCGCACGCCTTTGTTCCCCGACGGTTGAGCAAAACAGCGACTGAAATCACGCGGAGGTTCCCGACCCATGTGTTTCAGTCAAGACAAGACATTGCCCCTACTTATTTTTACTAGAAGGCGAACTATTTTACCCAAGCTCGCTCCCACCCATCGCCACCAACTTCCAAGCCAGCATTCTGACTAGTTGCTTTGATGATTTGACGACCTTGACGAGTGCGAAGATCGATCGATAATAAACCCTTAAGCGTATCGCGACAACACATCACCAAACCCTTTTCTGTGGGCGTATTTACCATCGTTCCTGGTAAGTCTGTCATGCCGATTAGTTCTACTTCAAAATCGCTATTACTCGCTTGAATTCGCCATTCGCCCCAGGGTTGAATCTGCCAAGTCATCTGCGAATTCCAGGGGACGAATTCATAAAAAGTGTCGCGATAATGAACGCCAATCATCCCGACTTCTTCAGTCGTCCACAATACCTTGCGGCGTCCGCCACCTGCGGTTATTGCCAAACCAACCGTCTCGTCAAAGCTATTGCAATTTACCCAAAACCACTTCTGCGGAAAAGAGCGACCCCAGTTTTTTTCACTATACGCTGGCGCATTGGTAAAATCATAGCGTTCGCCCTGCCACTCGATCCAGCCTGTCGCCAAGCCATGCGCCATCAGAATCTGCCATCCCGGCTCAAAGACACTCAAGTACGATAATAAACCCGCCGTGGCTTGTTGGGGCTGCTGGGGCTGTCCCCAGCCATAAACCGGGACAGTATGATAACACCAGCGACACGCTTGTGAGGGTAGGTTGCCTTGGTGGAGAGTGGCGGTAACTTGATAGCCTTCAGTAATTTGGCGATCGAATTTGTCACTTGCTAACAATTGCGGTTTAATAGTTAAATTAGTCTCACCCCAATGTCCTAAGCTGAGGGAATCTTTGTCTGCCCAAAACTTATCGATATCTGGAAAAGAGCAGAGCAAATGTTGTTCGTCAATACCGAGTATTTGCGCTGCACCACCACGACGGTCGCTTTTACCTGAAGGATCTTCGATCGAGTACATGAAGGCAAATGATTCTCTAATCTTTGGCAATGTTAGCCGAAAATACCATCCTTCAAAAAAATCATTGTCGATACCATTCCAATGATAGCCACTATGGGGTACTTTCATAATTAACAATTATCAATTAATTTAACTAGGGATTACTGGCTCCAGATCTTCACCACAGAGATCGCTCGTATGAATATAAAAGATCGTCGATGGTTATCCCAGAATTGAGGCATAATCCTAATTCGGCTAGCTTGTCTAACTGTGTTTCTAGCTTCATGATTATTTAACTCCAAAGCTCGCTTTTGTGTCTATTTTAACATTAGTAAATCAAAAATTAATACTTCAATAAATATCCTGAATTGTCAATTGCCTGCATCTATTAATACACAAAACAAGCGATCGGAAAGATTAGATACTCCCAGAAAAATAGCTTCCAGATAAATTGATAAAAATTGGCGATCGATTCTTTTTTTTCTAAATCGATATCTTGCGATCGCCACCAGAGCAAACCGAGTAATCCGGTATGAGAAATTGTCAGAAACCAGGTATTAATACTCGATGGTAATAGGATTCCAGCCGCGATCGTGCCAAGATAGGCGGTCGCAATCGCCCAGCGGGTAAAGTTGAAAACCGTTGATTTACCTAAAACAATTGTAAAAGTTTCGATTTGATACTTGCGATCGCCTTCGAGATCGGGGACATCTTTAAATAGGGCAATGGCAATGGTAAATACTAAGATAAACAGTGTCAGCACCCAAACACTCGGCGGTACAGACTCTCCACCCGTAAATAGTCGATCGAAATGCAAAAATAGTCCTAAATTAACAACACAACCCCTAACCGTCAAAATACAAATTGCGGCAAGTAGTGAGTATTGCTTGAAGCGAATTGGGGGTAAAGAATAAGCGGTACCGATCGCTAAACTTAGGGTAACAGTTGCAAATAACCACTTACCTAAGATAACCGAAATCGCGATCGCGAGTATCCCCGTCACCCCGACAATCCATTTACCTTGAGCGATGGATAATTTACCACTAGCTAATGGTAGATCGGGTTTATTGACGCGATCGATCTCGACATCATACAGTTGATTCAAGCCAACGATATAAACATTCCCACACAAACATGCAATCCAAGTTCCGATTAGTTGACCGATACTCAACCAGGAAATCGGACTGTGCGTGGTGGCGATCGCGATCGTGTACAGTGCAAATACACTCAGACTGGTACCGATAATTGTATGGGGACGCGAGAATTTCCAGAGCTGTGATAGATACATTAGGCGGAGAGGATATGGGACGGGGGGACTGGGGGACTGGGGGACTGGGAGACTGGGGGATGGATTAGCTGCAAAGATCTACGATCGCAACTTAGAGCAGCAAGGTGATAATTTAATTGTAATTGAAGAAAACTTGGGTGAATTTGGTGCGGGTTCTTAAATGAGGGCAAATTAACAATGGGAAGCGAGATATCCGTAGGTGCCGCCCGACCCTGCTTGTGAGTGGGTGATGTCACAATAGAGATAGTTCTAAAAGTTAGATAGATATTGTGTCGATCGCAATTGATTCTAGTATCACTGCATCAGCTACGCTCGCCCAGCCTCGGTTGTGGATGCCAGAGCAGGTCTTGTTTACACCTGCGGCGATTGCCGAACCCTGGGGGCAACAAATTTTAGCCCGCACTCAGTCCTTAAATTTACCGATTGAAATTCTCCCTCACAACCGTTTAACCGGATTGCGGGGTGAAAATGAGCGCGAGACATATCAGATTGCCAAGCGCACTTTAGCTGTGGTGACAGCTCCTCCCAGTAGTTTCAAGCTCAGTCCGATTCCCCCTTCCGCTGATTGGCAGTTTCACCTTGCCGAAGGCTGTCCCGCTCACTGTCAGTATTGCTATTTAGCCGGGAGCTTGCAAGGGCCGCCTGTGATTCGGGCGTTTGCCAATCTGCCGCAGACGCTGGCAAATTTGGCTGCTTACGAGCGTACTGGTGAGGCAACTAGTTTTGAAGTTAGTTGCTATACCGACCCCTTGGGCATCGAGCATCTCACAGGCAGTTTAGCAGAGTGTATCCGTTACTTTGGTACTCGTAAAGATGGATATTTGCGGTGGGTGTCCAAATTTGATGGTGTCGATTCGCTGCTAGATTTGCCTCACAACGGGCATACGCGCTGTCGGTTCAGTGTCAATGCAGCACCCGCTTCGCAGCGGTTTGAGGGCGGTACAGCTCCCGTTGCGGCGCGGTTGCAGGCTGTCCATAAGTTGGCTTTGCCACCAGCGCGCGGTGGTGGTGGCTATCCAGTGGGGATTGTGATTGCGCCGATTATGCCGATTGAGGATTGGCAGTTGCACTATACAAATCTGCTAGACTCGATCGCGAATGCGTTAGATTTTGATTGCGATCTGACGTTCGAGCTGATTTCGCACCGTTTTACTCCCGGCTCCAAGGAGACGTTACTGGAGTGGTATCCCCAAACTAAGCTGGAAATGGATGAGTCCCAGCGCAAAGTCAAGCGCAATAAGTTTGGCGGTACCAAGTATGTGTATGAAAATGACATTATGAAGGAGCTACGCAGTTTCTTTATGCGGGAATTGGCGCGACGCTTTCCTGATGCCAAAATCTTGTACTGGACGTAGTGGCCTAGCTTCGTTCGAGTCCCGCCTCCGATTGAAATCGGGGCTAGTAATGCAAAGTCCGCCTACGCGGACTGATTAATTAACGTGAGTTCGGGATAAGAAAAATCGATGTGCTTCGCTCAAGCACCGCCCTGAACTAGAAGTGTATCCTTCGGATAGGCTTTGCCAACGGGCTAATAGCGATTCGCGCACGCCTTTGTTTCCCGACGGTTTGCGACTGAAATCACGCGGAGGTTCTCGACCCATGTGTTTCAGTCAAGACAGCGAATCAAGACAGCTCAAGTTCTCTGAAGAGAACTACCAAATTTGATTCAGTTCGTTTTAACGAACTTTGGCTATGAGCAACTAATTCATTTGAGGGCGGTGTAGAAACGAAGCCAGGAGTCCCCGGACTCCCTCTACTGGATGATAGCTAGCTACACCCTTTGAGTGAGGGAAGTATCGCTAAAGCTTTGTAAGCTGGGTGTAAATCATCTACAACAGCTTGAAAACTTATGGCCAGCCAAAGACAAATTCAAGACAAAGGCGAATCGACTCAAGCAGACTCGATTGAGAATGGAGCCGCACAGCAAGAAAAAGCCGACGGTACCAAAGCTAGCAAAAAAGCCGAACCAGCTTCAAAATCGGCACCCGATGACGCCCAAGGATCTCAAAAAATAGCGTCACTTTCGCAAGCATTAGAAGGCGATCTCAGCACTCTCGATCCTGACACTGCCCTAGAATCGATCGAGGCATTTCAAAGTTTATTAAAACAGTCCAAACAACCAGAAGCTAAAGAAATTGCGAGCGGGTTGAAAGAGTTGCAAAAACTCTTAAAACGTCCAGAGCCAAGCGGACACGAACTCGGCGAGCTAATCAGTCATTTAGGCGAGCAAACAATTGAGATCGCCGCTGATACTGACAAAGCACTCAAAACGCCTTTACAACATCTAGGTAAGCAACTGACTAAAATCGGTCGGTCATTAGCTAAAGCTGAAGATTCCGAGCAACTTGAAGACCTAGACTCACTGGTAGATACGCTCAAACAATCGCCAGATAAAATCGATGCCAAAGCTTCAGTTGGCGAGATCGATCGCTGGTACGATTTATTACACAAATCTGAAGATAGTAGCCTCAAAGAAATCGCCACCGACCTCAAAGCCCTCAAGCAAATCCTGAAAGGCAGTAAAACAAAAGGCGGTGAATTGAGCGAAAAATTAATCGAACTCGGTGAGAAAACAACGGCATCCGCCGCTGATGCCGGACGCGGTTTCAAAGGAGCGATCCAAAAACTCGGTAAAGCATTGACAACATTTGGTAAATCTTTAGCCTAAAGATGGGTTGATTAATTAACTCAGTTTGAGATTTTTAACATTTGTATAAATTGAGCTAGCCATACGCAAACATGGACGATCGCGCGATCGTCCATGTTTTTCACAACGCTCGAATTGCCAAATTTATTACTTATCTAAAGATATATCCAGAATCTCTACCAATAGAGAGATGAGCAATTTGGCTGAATATTTTATCTTAAATAAAGAGAGAGTTCATTGGCAACAATGAAAATAAATTAGTAAGGAGAACGCTCGATGTCTATTAATCTTGAAGATTCAAAACGTACGGCAATTGCTTGTAAGCTAGCTGGAATCAAAGAA
>NZ_JANLWO010000866.1:0-2945 GCF_031364565.1 Chamaesiphon sp. OTE_20_metabat_361 | reverse complement strand
GAGCGACTGGAAACTCCGCACTACTTTTCACCTGACAAGTGAAGTAGTACATGCCGCCACCATCGGGATTTTGAACGTTATTCAAGACAACTTCGATCTCACCTTTGGTTTTGAGGCGTTTGGCTAGGTCGATTTGGATGGTTTGATTTTCACGATTCCATTCGACTGATTCCACGGGAATAGATTTACCGCCAGCAAACACTTCAATCGCCTTGTCATCAAACTTACCTTTGTAGTAATCGGGATAAGTAATTTGAATCTGGGCAGCACCGAGCCGATTGATTTTTGAGCCTGGAAGTTTGAGGCTGTAGCGGTCGGTTGTATTGCGGTATCCGGAGTCTAAGCGATAACTAAGTTGATTTGAGGGATCGACACCGCTAAATAAAGTAAATCCCGGCAAACTGTCGGCTCTAGTAACCAGGGGCGCAACTGCAACCAGGCATCCAGCCAGCGCGAGGATCGGGAATAATTTCTGAGCTGTCTGAATTTTTAACATCTATGTTCTCTACTAAATCTCGAACTTTAAGAATATGCTACTTAAATTTACTCTTAATTTGAGATTAATTGAATAAGATCGATCGACTTTGGTCGGAAATTAGGCTAAATCCGCTAAGTACAATCGCATCATCTAGCATTTAGTAGCTAAATTTTTGTAATTGATGATACAGTTTGTTGATGAAACTCAAACCTAGTCCCCGCTGGATGTCGATCGCTTCCAGATGGAAATAATTAATTCAGCAAATTAGCTGATGTAATGTGATGACTGCTGAGAGTAGGATGTCGATATTTTTGCCTCGATTACATTATTACCCCGATTGTAGGTAGGTGAGTGTGTTGGGTTTCATTCTTCTGCTTGGTGCGCTCAATCTTGAGGAAACCTCCAGAGCGCGCATCCGCAACCCAACCTACAGATCCTAAGCGGCTTTTCGCTCCCATCTCTTCTCGAAATAGTAACTAGATTTACGCCGTAGAGTACTAATTAGAGTTGTTTGCACAAAAATAGTCGTTCTGGGCGATGCCAGGGAATAAACGACCAGACTAACTCTGTCGAGATGACTTCATAGCCTAATTTCTGATATAAATTGCGACCGCGTTCGTTATCGCCCATCACATGCAGATGGATTTCAGTAAAGCCCCAAGACTTGGTTAATTCCTCGCAGTTGAGGAGGAGCTTTTGAGCGACACCACGCCGTCGAAAATCGCGGCTGACGGCGAGATTCGAGATGTAGACATAACGATGATGTGTTGATTGACGATAGTTAGCATTCCTGATCCCAACTTCGATCGTGCCGATGACGCGTGACTTTCCTAGCTCTGTGTATGAGGCAATCGAGCAAACTTGTTGCTGGGGTTTGGCGCTGGTGCTGTTACTAGCCGGGTGAGTGCGCAGACGATGGCGGAGGTCTTCGGCAATCCCTAGTTTGAATAGGGGTGTAAACCACCCCATCCAGCCCCGATCGAAGTGAAAACTTCTCGTAATAATATCAGCTACGCAATGTATTTCATCTTCTCGCACGTTCCGAATCTCAATGCGATCGGGATCGAGATCGATCGGCTCGGCGATATCTACAGTGTTTGCGATCATGCGTGTCTGAATTATGGGGGTTTGTGCTGAGTTTCGATCCACCACAGTATTGAGTAACTCGACTTGATAATTCAATGCGATCGAGTGTTCAACTATTTAGATTCGCAGTCAGTCGATCTACAATTAGAACTAACAAGTGTAAAAGACTTACTCTCTAATATAACTCATTTAGCCGATCGTGCAGGCGATCGAGGTAATCCTTTGGCATCTCACCCCGAGCATCAATCTCCTCCCGAACGACCCCAATCGAGTGTCGTTGGCACAAAGCCCTCTCCCGTGGAGAATCGCACCGCTAACGCGAACCCTCCCATTGTGTTGGTAGAAACTGCGTTCTTGGCTAGCGCGACCAGCCTACTGTGGTTATTAAGTTATTACTTGCCTGCTGTGCCAGTATTTAGAGTATTCTTTCCCATTCCGATCGCGTTAATTTATTTACGGTGGGGTCGTCGCGCTGGCTGGATGACAGCCCTAGTTTCGGGTTTACTACTAACGGTATTAATGGGGCCGACGCGGAGTATTTCTTTTGTGATTCCATATGGGATGATGGGCGTACAATTGGGAGCCTGTTGGCGGCGGCGGACTAGCTGGCTGACCTCGATTTCACTAGGGGCGATGGTAGATTGCCTGGGGGTTTTCTTCCGGTTTTGGTTGACTTCGGTGTTATTGGGTGAAGATTTGTGGGTCTACCTGATGCTCAGGATGCGCGACTTTTGTGAATGGCTGTTCGTGCAAGTCGGGATCTTAGCCGAGCCGAGTTTACCAGTAATTCAAGTGCTGGCGATCGCGCTGGTGTTAGTGAGTAATTTTGTCTATGTTTTTGTCGTGCATCTGGTGGCACTACTGATGTTTGAAAAGCTAGGTAATTCGCTGCCCAAGGCACCTGCTTGGGTGGATACATTATTAGAGTTATAAGTAGGTTAGGTGCAATTATTTATAAAATAGATTACAACTGAAACCTAGCTGGTGAGAAATGTCCACCCTACGCGATATCTTTTATGTGACGACTATGAGATATCTAGGCTGTTGAGGATGTCGGTAATGACCTTGGAGTGCCCACCAGCCCCATACAAATACGTGTATTTAGTAGCCACCATATAAATATTTCTCAAGTTACGCGAAGTTAGCGCGGTGATGTTTGGGCGACTTGCTCACCAGGCTATGTGGATGCGAAGTTAGCGCCGCATCACAGCAGCCTAGCGATTTTAGAGCGTGACTGAATTTTGAGCGCGAGTCCCACTATAACTCTAACAATGTATCCACCCAAGCAGGTGCCTTGGGCAGCGAATTACCCAGCTTTTCAAACATCAGTAGTGCCACCAGATGCACGACAAAAACATAGACTAAATTACTTACTAAGACC
>NZ_JANLWO010000861.1:0-1679 GCF_031364565.1 Chamaesiphon sp. OTE_20_metabat_361 | reverse complement strand
AAACCTTTGGTATTGAGACTTTGATAGTCGTCCCCACGCTTGATACAAATCGGTGATGAAGTGCGGGTTTCCACGCCAGTTAGCACCGCGTCGTGCATGGCAAAACCATCGAGCTGCTTGTCAAATGCTGGAATCGCTTCCCGAATCGCCTCGATCGCGTAATCTGGTAGACTCGCACTCAGATCGCACAGGTGGACACCAGGCTTATATGACGGTTTGACAGTCCCTAACTGACTGGAGGCTTGAGCCGCCAAAAAGTCACCTACCAGTTGTCCTGGAGCCTCATAGGTGCCACCACCGAGCGCAAATGCCTTCTCTTCTAACCGTCGCTGAAACTCGATGCCAGCAATCGGGCTACCCGGATAATCCTCGGGCGTAATACCCACGACGATGCCACTATTAGCATTCTTACCGCTGCGCTCGTACTGGCTCATCCCATTTGTCACCACCCGCCCCACTTCGGATGTCGCCGCGACAACTTGCCCACCCGGACACATACAAAAGCTATAAACCGATCGACCATTGGCGCAATGATGGACTAGGCTATAGTCAGCCGCACCGAGCATTGGATGTCCGGCTTGAGATCCCAGCCGACACTTATCGATGACTGTTTGGGGATGCTCGACTCGAAACCCGATCGAGAATGGCTTGGGTTCGATGTATACTCCCGCATGATGGAGCATCTCAAAGGTGTCGCGGGCGCTATGTCCGACTGCGAGAATCACATGGTTGCTGGGGATATATTCGCCACCAGCTAGAGTTACGCCGCAGACTTGCCCATTTTCGATATTAAGCTGTTCTACCCGACTCTGAAAGCGAGTTTCACCGCCTAATGATGCGATCGTATTTCGGATATTTTCGACAATTTTTACTAGGCGGTATGTACCGATGTGGGGTTTATTAATGTAGAGAATTTCCGACGCTGCACCAGCATTAACTAGTTCTGTCAATACTTTCCGCCCGTGATGATTGGCATCTTTGATCCGGCTGTACAGCTTACCATCCGAGAAAGTCCCCGCGCCGCCTTCGCCAAACTGAGCATTGGATTCTGGGTTGAATTTTGCCTTGCTCCAGAAGCCGAATGTATCGACAGATCGATCGTGTACCGCCTTACCCCGTTCTAAAATAATCGGGCGAAATCCCATCTGTGCGAGTAATAACCCTGCAAACATCCCACATGGCCCGCAGCCAATCACGATCGGGCGTGACTCTAATCCAGAGTGGGCTTGGGTTACATGCCGATAGCTAGTATCTGGAGTCGGCACGATATGCGGATCTTTTTTAAATCTCTGTAGTAGCTGTTGCTCTCTAGTTGTCTCGATGTCAATAATATATACAAAAGAAACTGCGCCGCGTTTGCGCGCATCATAGCTCCGCTTAAAAATCTTGTGCCGAATCAAATCCTTGGGAGCGAGGGAGAGTTTTTTGAGAATGGCGGACTGGATATCTGCTTCGGTGTGTTCTAGTGGGAGTTTGACTTCAGAGAGGCGGAGCATGAACGTTATCCTGGGCAGTGGGGGCAAAATCTACTCTTATTTTGTCACAATGGTCATAGTTGCTGCCAAAGATCGGATACCAAAAAATATGACTAAATCGAGAACTCGCGTGCGGGAATTATCCACCGCAGCTTATGCTAATGGCGACTATACAGGCTGGTTTGAAACTTTATATGCTGAAGC
>NZ_JANLWO010000846.1:0-4016 GCF_031364565.1 Chamaesiphon sp. OTE_20_metabat_361 | reverse complement strand
TTTCACTTCCAATATGTTGACGAATTGAGGTTGAAAATTCTGTAAATATCTTAGTCCAGTCATTAGTTTGCTTTCCCTTAACCAGATCGTTATCGACAACTACAATTTTTACCTTGTCTTGATGTTTTACAAAGTGCGATCGCAGTTCTTCTGCATGAGAATTAATCCAATCTGCCAATCCTTGTGCGATTAGCAACCACATCATATCTGGCGATAATGACAATGGGCGATGGTCGTTGAAAGCGTGGTGCAGTGCCGCAATGAAGGGATGAAATTTTACCGATGCGATTAGTTTGTGCCGATATTGCGAACAAGCTTCGATCTTGGATTGCTGAATAGTCGATCGGCTTTGCTTTGGCGTGGTAAGTAATAATTTAATAGCTCGACGATAAGAAATTTCAGGCAAAGGTCGAGTTGCTTGTTTGACATCTGAAACATCAAAAACAGTCGGCCAAGTAGCGATCGATGATTTTACAGATAGCAGATCGAAAATACCCATAGTTTCGCTCCCGATTATTTAGTCAAACTCATAGACAAAGTACTACCATCGATACCGATCACCAAATCGGATCGTCATAGCGATGCACGATCAGCACCGATTCACCGCTGGGGATACTTGCCAGACACGCCCGCACTGGATTTTCTTGCCCTTCGATTTCTACTTCGCAAGCATAACAAGAACCCATCAAACAACCCGTCGGAATCGATATGCCCGCGCGTTCGGCAACGTTGAGTAATGGTTCGCCAGCTTCGGCGGTAACTGTGACTTTATCTGGTAAAAAATGAACTGTTACAGACATAAATTTGTAAGTCGATGGGTGGGTCAGATCCCCGACTTCTTTAGAGAAGTCCGGGATCTGTTTGTTGTCACAATTAGTTTTTAACTTTTAACATTATCATTTTATTAACCAAGAGCGATCGCACATTTTCTAGCGAAATCTCGGCTGACTCTAATAGATTGCCAACTGTTAACTGCGATTGATTCTTGTCGCAAGCTTGCATAAAGGCAAACTCAACATCCGAGAGATTAATTAATTTCCAATCGCAATTAAACACGTTTTGACTTTCCCAGCCTTCGATCGAGGGATGACGATAAGGCATCGCCGCCAGTAGAGTCTCATCCTGCGACCAATCGATCGAGTTAGGTAATGGTGGCTTGGACAGGAAAAACTCATAGTGAGCGACATCAGTATCGAGTAATTCGATCAGTCGATATTGCTGGCGAATGTCTAATTGTTTCGCACGTGCTAATGCTTCGGGTGCCTTGCCTAAAAGTCGCTCCAAACTCCAAAATTCAGGATTAGAAAACCCGACAAAATCTAACCCAGAAGCATCGATTAGTTCAAATAACGTCTCGATATTGTAGTCGATTTCCTGGGGATGGACGTACATATCGGCAAAGCATTCATCTTTGTGATTTTCCATCGCCCAGCGTTCTTTTTCTCGCTTTACTAGGCGATTAGTTTCTGGTAGGGACGCAAAGATCGATCGACCGATTTTGACCCCATCTTGATAGTCTCCACGCTTATCGCCTTGCAACATCCCGATCGCTTTTTGCATCAATTCGATTTCCCAGCGTCCCAACTCCCCATACACGAAAATGTGCATCAACCCACCGGGGGCTAGCTTGCCCGCCAAGGCTTGAATACCGCGAATTGGGTCTGGAGTATGGTGCAGCACGCCCACCGAGTTAATCAGGTCGTATTCCCCCGGTAGCTGGGCGACATCGAACAGACTCAGATGATGAAATTCTACTCTAGTTGCACCCGATCGAGCGCAGCGTTCGGTGGCAACTTTCAACGCACCGGGACTGAGATCGATCGCCGTTACCTGCGCGTGAGGATTGAGATGGACTAAGCTATCGGTACTTACACCCGTCCCGCAGCCAGCATCGAGAATCCGAATATCTTCCCGCTGGGGCATTTGCCCGGTACAAAAATTGTACGCCGCTTGCCATTGCCACCGCCAGTTAAATCCTGGGGGCGGTTCGTCGAGCAGGGGTTCTGGCGGAAAGGGATAGGTATCGTAGAGATTTTGAACTGCTTGACTAATCTGGGCGGGACTGGCTTCCATAACTCGATCGCTGGTTGAACACTCACATATTTTACTCGCTTTAGCAAAGGTTCCCGAATTGCTTAGCGAACAATCGGGGATTAGGTACCGATCTAAATCGTCAGCTATAATCATTTGTGAATATTTGTAGAAATTAACAAACTTGTGGGACAGTACGAACGATTGGTATTAATGGCTGAAGACGAACTCACTCAATACAGCAGTGACGCACGTAAGATCGAGAAATTGCGTCGTAAAATCGGTTTGTCTGTAAATCTGGCGGAGCAAAAAGCTGTCAAAGCTACTCTGGAAAAAGAATTACCTACAGGCGGTATCGTCAAATTAGTCGAAACCCAACGCCAAACCGTTGCCCTCCCATTTTGGGGCATTGCCGGATTGGGCTTGTTATTTGGAATATCACTCAATCAGCCGCTGGACTTTATCGCCGCTATCGGTGGGACTGCTGCGGCGATCGCAATTCAGAAATGGGGCTGGAAGCTTTATGCTAAGAGGATTGTATTAGATACACTAATTGATATCGATACCAAAATTAGTCAAATTAAACCAAATCCTTGATTTAGGTTTTAGGCTTTAGGTTTTAGGCTTTAGAAAGTAGGGTGGGCAGTGCCCACCACAAAGGTTTTTGGTAATATCTATTCGATCGATGTTTGTTCTTAACTACTTGTTGATAATGCCTAAGATTTAGATGGTGGGCAGTGCCCACCCTACGATTTATCTGACTTTTCTAAAAACATATGATTATCAATTATTAAAATGAGTGACATCAAAATTGGCATCATTGGTGGTAGTGGACTTTATCAGATGTCTGCTTTAAATAATGTCCGCGAGGTGAGTGTAGACACGCAATTTGGCAAACCTTCTGACAATCTCATCGTCGGAGATTTAGCAGGGGTTGAAGTTGTTTTTTTGGCACGACACGGACGCAATCATCATCTGACCCCGACAGAAGTGCCGTATCGAGCCAATATCTATGCGATGAAACAAATCGGTGTCGAGTACCTGATTTCCGCATCGGCAGTTGGCTCTTTGCAAGCGGAAGTTAAGCCGTTAGATTTAGTATTACCAGACCAATTTATCGATCGCACACGGAGTCGAACGAGTACTTTTTTTGGAGAAGGAATTGTCGGGCATATTGCCTTTGGCGATCCGATTTGTCAGCAATTAGCTAGTGTCTTAGCAGACTCGATCGAGTCCCTAAATCTCCCGGAGATTAGTTTACACAAAGGTGGTACATATATCTGTATGGAAGGGCCAGCTTTTTCGACCAAAGCTGAGTCGAATATGTATCGACAGCTCGGCGGGACGGTAATTGGGATGACTAATTTACCGGAAGCAAAATTGGCACGAGAAGCTGAGATTGCTTATGCGACGCTAGCTTTAGCTACTGACTACGATTGCTGGCATCCCGACCATGATAGCGTTACGGTAGAGATGATAATTGCCAATTTACACAAGAATGCAACTAATGCTCAAAGTGTCATTCAAGAAACTGTCCGCCGTCTGAGTGCAAATTTATTTGTTTCGGAGGCACATTCGGCTCTCAAATATGCCATTATCACACCGCTAGATAAGGTACCGGAAACTACTAAGCAAAAACTAGCACTATTACTGAAAAAATATCTATAGATAATGTTGGTAAAGACAAATCCCCGACTTCTTCAAGAAGCGGCTCGCGCACGCCTCTGTTCCCCGACGGTTTGCGGATGGAATCGCGCTGAGGCTTCCTCAGTGTGCGTTCCACCAAGCAAGCGACCCAAATCACGCGGAGGTTCCCTCCCGTTCGATGCGCCGCTCCCGGATTATGCGAGACAAGACAGCGGCTCGCAGCCGGGAGGTTCCCTCCCGGATTATGCGAGACAAGACAGCGGCTCGCAGCCGGGAGGTTCCCTCCCGGATTATGCGAGACAAGACAGCGGCTCGCAGCCGGGAGGTTCCCTCCCGGA
>NZ_JANLWO010000844.1:0-6255 GCF_031364565.1 Chamaesiphon sp. OTE_20_metabat_361 | reverse complement strand
GGTATCCAAACTACTTGCTTGGACAGCAGACCCTAGTTTAGTTATCAGTTCGCTAAATTGGATTGTAAATTCGGGAGAGAAGCTCAGCATAGTGTCAGACCAAATCGGACTATTACTTAAAATGTTATTACCATCTGTCGCGATCTCGATCGCAATTAACTACCTAGGACAAAGCCTCAACCCAGACCCCACAACCAGCACCGTCTTGGTAGCCGTCTTCCTCCCTTCAAGCGCGATCGCAATATTTCTCTGGTGGCAAGGTAAGAGGTAATGGGTAAAAGGTAAAAGGTAAGAGGTAACAGGTAAGAGGTAATGGGTAAGAGGAAATGAACGATTCTTAATCTCCCAGTCTCCCAGTCCCCCCAACTCCCAACTCCCAACTCCCATCTCCCATCTCCCAACTCCCCTCCACCCAATTCATGAGAATATGGAGAAGACTAATCTAAATTGAGCTGTGCGTAAAGTTATTATTGCTGGTAATTGGAAAATGTATAAAACTCAGGGTGAAGCCACTGAGTTTTTGACGGAATTTATTCCGCAAATTGATGATGCTCCTGAAGACCGCGAAGTAGTCTTGTGCGTGCCGTTTACAGATTTGACGATCGTCAACAAAAGTCTACATGGCAACCGGATTCGCTTGGGTGCCCAAAATGTCCATTGGGAAGAATGCGGCGCTTATACAGGTGAGATTTCGGCGAGCATGTTGACCGAAATGGGTGTGAGATATGCGATTGTCGGACATAGCGAACGCCGCCAGTATTTTGGTGAAACTGACGAAACCGTGAATTTACGACTCAAAGCAGCGCAAAAAAGTGGGTTGATTCCGATTTTATGCGTGGGAGAAACCAAGCAACAGCGTGATGCGGGTGAAGCCGAGCGTTTGATTATCCAGCAATTAGATCGGGCACTAGCAGGCATCGATCTCGATCGGTTGGTAATCGCCTACGAGCCGATTTGGGCGATCGGGACTGGCGAAACCTGTGAAGCTACTGAAGCCAATCGAGTTATCGGTTTGATTCGCGATCGCTTAGCCGATCCCCAAGTACCGATTCAATACGGTGGTTCGGTCAAACCGAGCAACATCGACGAAATTATGGCTCAACCCCAAATTGATGGTGTCTTAGTCGGTGGAGCCAGTTTGACGGCTACTGATTTTGCAGGCATTGTCAATTACAAATAATCTAGTCGCAGTTACCAAACTGCCAATTTCTGCTGCTGGCTACCGCATCAAAAATGTCGATCGACAGCCAAATAGTAACCGATCGTTAATTGCTGAGATCGGGGTGCATCTAAAAGCGATCCGATCGACTAAAATAACATAGCGTTAAGTTAAAAAACCATAGGGCAAATGCCTGAAAGAGCTATAAATACAAGAAGTGCCACAGGTTGTCTGCTGTTGCTAATTCCAGCAGCACTAACAATATCTGCGTTGTTTGTGGCGTGGCCGATAATATTGGGTGTAACTCTGGCGATCGCTGGTGGAAATATTTGGCAGAGCTATGAATGGACGAAGACGGCTCGATCGATCGATCCGGTTTTTCAACAATTAATCGTGCAAAATCGCGGCGAAATTTCGGCGCTCGATTTGTCATTGCAGGCAAACGTTTCCGGTAAGGTATCCGATCGGTATCTAGTTGCTAAAGCAAGTGAATTTGGCACTGGTAGACGCCAACATCCCGATCGAGGACAAGTCTATTATTTTGTAAGTGTTAGTACTCTGGGTCAGATTTTTGATGATAGCGAGAGAGAGCCGCCAGCACTGATGCCAGCGACGACTCCCGTGGCGACTTTCCCGCAGACTGTCGCGCCCGAAGCCGTCCCTGAATTAGCATACTCGGAATATCGGGTAGCACATACAGCTAACTCAGCAATGTCATTCGCGCCGGAGGCAACACTCTCAGCAGCACCCGCAACCGTAACCGATCTGGAGCAAGCGATTCCAGCAATCGATGTTTCCGCAAGTGAATCTACGCCATCGATCGAGCAGATGCCCGTCCCGTCCGCTGAATCTACTGAGTTAGCAGATCTTCCTTCTGTCTTATCTTCTGACTCTCCTGAGTTAGCCCACAAGACATCCGGTGAGACTAGCTTATCGATGGAGATAGAGTCTGCCCCGTTTGTCGCAGTCGAACAGACAGTAACATCACAGCAACCCCAAGTGCTAATTATCCAATCCGAATTAGCTAAGCGGTTGGATGTCCACTCCAGTACGATCTACAAGCGGCGGAGCGAACCAAACTTCACCGACTGGACGCGCAACCGCGATCCGGAAGGGCTGGCTTGGGGATATTCTGAGGCTAACAAAGAATATTATCGGGTAGAGACCTAAATAACTGGCGAGTGGCATCTAAGTTACGGACATCGCCAACGCTGGCACCTGTAGCCTGTAGCCTCATTAGATCGGATTTTCCTTCTGACAAATCAAGCGGAGTCGCCATTAGAAATGTCTGTAATGTTGTTACATCATTACAGACATTTTTGTGAAGATCTATGTGCGAACGATCGCCGCCACTAGATCGACTTTGGCAGCGATTTCGAGGAGTGAAATATCGCTCAAAGCCATTAGAGCAGCCGATTTACTGCAACTGCCCCAAATCATTGAATCGGACTCACTTCCAAACGTTAACCTGTTGTTAACCTGAAGCAACGTCAGATCGATCTATGCTCGATCGTAGATCGAAAATTTTTAGCTAATTACCTTTGATAAACCTTGGGCTTGAAGCCTGCCAAGATGGCAGACTGCCATCTTGGCAGTAGTCAGGAAGTTAGCTAACTAGACCATCAAAAAAATTGAGGAGATATCATTATGAATAACCACCAAATAGAGCGTTCCAATACTGGCACGGCAACTCTAGGTAGGTCGCGCCGTACCATCCAGATTTTAGTGGCATTGACGCTGGGCGTCACTACCGCTGCTTGTACGCCCCAAAGTCCCGATGTAGCCACTCCCCCTACGGGTGGCACTGCATCTCCAGCAGCAGGCAGTGGGGCTGCACCCGCAAGTGGTGGCGGGAGCAGTTCTTTAAGCGGTGCTGGTGCATCCTTTCCGGCTCCTTTATACCAACGGTGGTTCGCTGATTACAATAAAGCTAATCCCAGCACGCAAATCAGTTATCAATCCGTCGGTAGTGGTGCTGGGATCGAGCAATTTTTGGCGGGTACGGTAGATTTTGGCGCGACCGACGCACCATTGAAAGCGGACGAACGCGCTAAATTCAAGGCTAAATATAATGCCGACCCCATTCAAGTCCCAATGACTGGTGGTAGCGTGGTATTTGCTTACAATCTAGAGGGAGTCAAGGATTTAAAACTATCGCGGGCAGCCTACTGTGGGATTGCCGCAGGGAAAATTAAGAAGTGGAACGATCCGGCGATCTCCAAAAGCAATCCTGGCGCCAAACTCCCCGACCAAGCGATTCAATTCGTTCACCGTTCTGATGGTAGTGGGACGACGTACCAGTTTACCACTCACCTCAAAGCTGCCTGTGGAGCGACCTGGACTGCTGGTGCCAACAAATCGATCTCGTGGCCTACTGGCACGGGTGCCAAAGGTAATGAAGGTGTTGCTGCCCAGATTCAACAAACTCCCAGTTCGATCGGGTATGTAGAGTATTCCTACGGCAAGCAAACTAATTTAACGATGGCCGCGATCGAAAACAAATCAGGGCAGATCGTCGCGCCATCTCCAGAGTCTGGTGCCGAGGCATTTGTGGGCGAGAAAGTACCTGCCGATCTCGCACTCACAGTAGCAGATTCTGCCAACCCCAAAGCTTACCCGATTTCCGGTCTCACTTGGCTGCTCCTCTATCCTCAGAAGGATGCTGCCAAGCAAACAGCGCTCAAAAGCGTCATCGATTGGTCGTTGACTACCGGGAAAGCTACAGCCACCGAGCTAGGCTATGTACCGTTAGAGGCGTCACTGGTGGCTAAGGTCAAAGAAGAACTCAACAAAGTTAAATAAACTTGTATGACTGCACAACCTTCAGATCCCAAGGAAACATCGCTCCTCGATGCCTCCACTAGCTACAATCTCGTGCGGTCGATCGACCAAAATTTCCGGCGCTTGACTCTGGGACTAGCCCTCTCGGTCGGGCTGATCTTGATCTGGATTGCCTATTCTCTATTAGTCATCGCCTTACCCGCGATTCAGGCGTTTGGGCTGGGATTTTTATTCGATAGTACTTGGGATCCAGTCAAAAATATTTACGGCGCGTTACCTCACGTCTACGGTACTGTCCTTAGTTCCCTCCTGGCACTGATTTTCGCAGTGCCGCTGGGCGTAGGGGTCGCCATTTTCTTGACTGAAAACTTTCTCAAGCCGAATATTCTCCAGCCGATCGCTTTTGTCATCGAGCTATTAGCAGCCGTGCCGAGTGTGGTCTATGGCTTATGGGGATTATTTGTGTTTCTCCCCGCCATTAAACCGCTGTTGCAAGGACTCAACCGTAATTTTGGCTGGATTCCCTTCTTTTCCACCGAACCAGGTGGTAGACAGCTTTTTGGAGCATCTTTGGTGCTGGCGATCATGATTTTACCGACGATTATTGCCATCTCCCGCGATACCTTGACTTCCCTCCCGCCCAAGCTCCGGCAAGGCGCTTATGGACTAGGGGCGACTCGCTGGGAGACGATTATGAGAGTGCTGCTACCAGCCGCATTGTCGGGAATTATTGGTTCGATCATGTTAGCACTGGGGCGGGCATTGGGCGAGACGATGGCGCTGACGATGTTGGTGGGTAATGCCAATCAGGTAAATGTATCCTGGCTGGCTCCAGCTTCGACACTTTCTTCGCTAATTGCCAACCAGTTTGGTGAAGCTAGCGGTCTGCAAAAGTCATCGCTGTTTTATGAAGCCTTGATTTTGATGGTGTTGACACTGTTAGTCAACGTATTAGCGCAAGCACTAGTCAGTCGCTTTCAGCAGGTTGAGTAGATTGACCCAAGCGGTTAGAAACCGCTCCTCGGAATGCAAAGTCCGCCTACGCGGACTAATATGTCAGTCCGCGTAGGCGGACTTTGCAACACTAGCCACGATTTCAATCGTAGGCGTTCTACAAAGTAGCAACGATAAGTTATGTATGCAAACGCCTAAAGCCTAAAACCCAAAACCTAAAACCTAAATCATGACTCCTTTATCTTCGGAATTGCCCGATCGATCCGATGTCAACGCTAACCAGTTTGGTATTTCCGCCAATCGTCAGCTCTTTGGCAAAGTGATGACTGGTCTAGTCTTTGCCTGTGTGGCGATTTCGATTATTCCCCTGGCTTCGATTCTGTTTATGGTCATTGCCAATGGCTTGGGTAGCATCTCCCCTGCCGTGTTTACCGAGCTGCCACCTGCGGCTGGAATGCAGGGCGGGGGCTTTCGCAACGCGATCGTTGGTACCTTACTCACCTGCCTGATTGGTGCCCTCATTAGCATACCTTTTGGCGTTCTCAGTGCCATTTACACGGTAGAATTTAGTCAGGGTAACTGGATCGCTCATTTTGTCAGGTTTTGCACCAATGTCTTGAGTGGTGTCCCCTCGATTATTGCGGGACTATTTGCTTATGGCATCGTCGTCTTACTGACGGGTGGTTTCTCTGCCGTCGCTGGTGGGGTAGCCCTTTCGGTGCTAATGCTACCGACTATTATTCGGACGGCTGAAGAGGGACTAAAATCTGTCCCTAAAGCTACCAGACTGGCGGCTGTCGGCGTCGGAGCGACTAATTTTGAAACTGTTACTCAAATCGTCCTCCCCGCCGCATTGCCATTTGTCGCGACAGGTGTAACGCTGGCTGTCGCCAGAGCTGCTGGCGAAACGGCACCACTACTGTTTACCTGTTTGTTCAATCAGTATGACATTCAAGGGCTATGGCAGCCGACGGCAACCCTATCGGTACTGATTTATAACTTTGCAATTTCTCCATACAAAAATCAACAGCAACTAGCTTGGGTAGCTGCTTTACTGATTTTGGTATTAATTCTAGCAATTAGTATCATCGCTCGGGTGGTTTCGCGGCGCAAGGTTTACTAAGTTTTCCGCGATCTGGTAGCGGGATGAGTTACTTTGGGCAGATTGAGGGCATCCTAATCGGGAGCGGTACCCAACTTGTGTAACAATAAACACATTCTGCCTTTACTTAAAGACATTAGCCAGCCGTCGCCACTACTATCTCTTAAAAGATTATCGGGGGATGTCATCCCCGCTTCCATCGGACTTTTATCCTCTATCTCCTAATTTTATGACAGCTCTGACGGACAAGGATATCGTA
>NZ_JANLWO010000798.1:0-1772 GCF_031364565.1 Chamaesiphon sp. OTE_20_metabat_361 | reverse complement strand
ATCCCAGAATACCAAACTAGCTACCCTTTTTTCCGAGAAGCTGTTAGTATCGATCGGATTTTTAATACTTCAGCTTCCGGGAATAGTCGGGGGTCAGCTCCGCCAAATTAGGATGATTTGGGCCGATCGATGTAGGGATAGATACTACGACAGTAATAGGTCTAGCAGCGGGCTGGCTCGGTATTGCTGGTGCTGAGATGACGATCGGGTGCTGGTGGGAACTGTGGGGATGCGATCGAGCATGACATGAGTTCGATCGACATGTAAATGTAAGTTAGGATATGATTACATAAATTCTTAGCTATCCCGAACCTTTTAAATCGATTTTATGAATAGATTTTCAATTGCTTTAATCGCGTCAACTTCTCTTTGCAGCCTAACTATAGCGGAGAAAAGTTTTGCCGTGCAGCAAACTTGTTCGCTCTCAATAACATGTAATCGATCGATTAGTAGTATTCAAGTTTACAATACTCGTCATATCGTTAAATCTACCAGTAGCAGTAGTGAAAGATCGGCATCACTGAGTATTAAATCTAAGGAAGATTATAAAACTCAATTGATTAAGATCGGCGATCTAAAACCCTATAATCACAAAAATAACCTCTTCTCAGTATCCATCCCATCAGGGTGGAACAAAACCGATACCAGTAAGTCTGACGAAACGATCGTCACATGGGAAGATAAAACTGGAAATGCAGTGGTATCGATCGATATTTTTGATAATATTCCTGAATCAGAAATTCAGAATAATCCCGAATCTCTAGGTAGATTTCTGACTAAAACAGTAAATGATATTTATAAAAAGAGTCTCAAAAATGTCACCGTCAATCAGCCGGACGATCTCGGCAATGGTGTAGTGAGGCTATCCTGGGCGTATGAAAGTGAAAGTAGCGGTCAAAGTGTACCAATGAGTGGAACGAGTTTTATTCGACTCGATCGCAATCGGATTTCGTTGTTTACAGATATCATCCCTACCGAACAATTCGAGCGCATGAGATCTACACTCGATACAATGGTACAGAGTTTTACCGTCAACAGTGAGATTCCGCTGCCCAAGCCTTAGCGGCGATTGGGCGTAGAGGACTGGGGGACGGGGAGACGGGGAGACTGGGAGACTGGGTGATTGTTCTATTCACTATCCACTATTCACTATCCCCTATCCCCTACCCCCAGATAGATCCACCCGCGCGATCGAGAATTGTTACAATGTGAAAAAGTGCCATTTCCATGTCAGATCGAGCTAGCATTGTTTTTCCCAATCAACTTTTCCGGCAACATCCCGCATTACTTTCAGGCGGAATTGTTTACATAGTCGAAGAATGGCTGTATTTTCATCAATACAACTTCCACCAGCAAAAATTGTTATTACACCGCGCGACAATGCGGATGTATGCAGATCGCCTGAGCGAGCAAGGCTACCAAGTACGCTATATTTCAGCGACGAGTGCCGAATGCGACGTGCAAAAACTTTTACCCCTCATCGCTAGTGCTGGAGTGCGCGAACTCCAATATGCAGATGTCGTAGACGATTGGCTTCAGCAGCGGTTGACGGCGGGAGCACAACAGCATCAGATCCAGTTACAACAATATCGCTCGCCCAATTTCCTCGAAGATCCTGCCGAAATCTCCAAGTTATTTGACAGCCGCAAGTACCTCAAACAGACAGATTTCTACATCAACCGCCGCAAACATCACGAAATTTTAGTCGATAAATTTGATAAACCCTTGGGTGGCAAGTGGACGTATGATGTTGATAATCGCCAAAAATTCCC
>NZ_JANLWO010000776.1:0-5373 GCF_031364565.1 Chamaesiphon sp. OTE_20_metabat_361 | reverse complement strand
AACACAACACCACCAACCAATGGCATCATCCCACCAGACGCAGGAACGACAGTGGGAACGGCGGCTCAAGGGATTGTGACAACGACTGTCACCAATGCTGGAACTAGCGCGATTCAATCGGGCGATCGATCGCTTACCACCGCAGCAACCCAACAAACGGCAGGAATTAGTGCCACCTTAAACAAGATCCCATTTGTCGGTGGGATAGCTAACGGAGTAATGCAACAAAAAATAGCTGCTGGTATTGGCGATTTAACAACAATGGCCAGCACGGCATTCACCAACCTGATGAACGATCCTAATAACCCATTAGGTGGAATTGGCAAGACGATCGCTGGTTTCTTTGGTGGTAATAGTAGTCCGAATACTGCCACCGCTCAGGCGACGGCTCAACAGACTGCAATTAAGACTATTACCGATAGTTACGGACAAGGTGCGACTCAAGCAGCAACCATTTTGTCGAAACAAACCAATCCCAATATCGGCAGCATCGATACCGCACTCGCTAGCACCACGCCAGCTAGCGATATTTCTACTACCGTCACCAACATCCAGGCACAACAAGCAGTAGCAAAAATTGCCGTCAACACCAATCCCGCCAACGGATCGCTGACTCAATTAGATGCAATCTCCGCCACATCAAGCAAGGTAATTGCCGAGAGTGCGAACGGTGTTTCCGGTCAAGCAGCCCTCCAAAGCCGAGTCTTAGGCGCGAACTTGAATGCAGCGGGAATGCAATATCAAGCCGCTCAAACCTACGACAACTCGCTCGACCAATTGAATACCATCAGCCAACAGATCGGACAACAAGGTGCGATTAATGCCGAAGGCGTTCGCATTGCCGCCGAACAGCGAACCTTGAGTGCCGCCCAACTTTCGCAAGCATCAACCGATGCAGCAGCGCGAATTCGCCGCCAAGAAACCGAAGATCGGGCCAGCCAGCGATTGACCGATGAAGTACAGAACACTAACTCCATTATCCAGGGGATGGTGGGTGCAGTAAAACCGAAGAGTAAGGGGTAGGAAAGGGAAAAGGGGAAAGGAACACGCTCACCCTTTCCCCTTCCCCCCTTTTTCCCCTTACATCACCATTAGCACATGTGCATCGATCGAGATCCGAGTAAAAGGTCGATTCCCCTTCCCTTTCCCCATTCCCCTTCCCCTTTCCCCCACCTCTAAAACAATGCCCGATATCCTATTACTAGACCCACACCTACTAGCCGCCGCCAACTTCAGCCAAGCGGCTGCGACTGGTTCTGCTTTAGCCACAAACTTCGCCAAAGAATTCTGGTCGAATGTTTTTCAAATGGGCATCTTTGGACGGGTCGCACAGGTATCTTTGACGATCGCGGGGATCGGTGTAATTTATCGCGGCTATTATTTTTTCTTAGAAATTAAAGCTAAAACTTTAGATGCCGAAAAAGTCGTCGGTTTTCTGATGGTATTGATTCTGGTACTACTAATGCTGTGGAATAGCGGACAGTTAGCCATGTATACAGTACTGGGAATGCGGAATTTTACTAACTCGATCTCCGATACGGTGATGCAGGGGATTTCCTTCGATTTCTCGAAATTACAAGCAACTAGAAGTCTCAATGGCACGAATCTCGCCCAATCTTATTTTGTTAAATTTGAAGACGAGTTGAAAAAATGCGCTCCCGCAGCCCAAACTGCTTGTTTTCAGCAAGCCCTAAACAATTTAAAACAAAGTGTGGCTGCCAATCCCGAACAAGATCCGGTAGTTAATGCCAAAATAGCTGAGATTCAAATAGATCTCAATAACGCTGCGGGGGTACAACCAGCCAGTAATTCAGCCACTTCGGGGTCGAATACCACAACGCCACCATCTGGCACGTCAGACGGGACGATCGATGAGAAGGCTAAATGGGATATTATTGGCAAGGTCGGGGACTCGATTAAGTCGATGGGTAGTGCCATTTCTAATGCGTTTGAAAGTTTAATTCAGCTCATATTTACCTGCTTGGCGATCGCCTTTTATATTGCTTTAGAACTGACATTATTAGTATTTGGCTTCACATTTCCAATTAATATCGCACTATCATTATTCGACCCCGCACCGATTAAAAATTGGTTTGGTAACTTTTGGTTGTTAGTCAATGCCAAACTGTGTTTTGCAATTATCGTTGGTATCATTGTCTATTTGAATTTGTGGGCACAGAGCCAGACGGGACTGGCAAGTTTGGGGATTTTTACGATCGGTATTTTAATGGCAATCTTTGCACCCGTGCTAACTTTCTTCTATTGTCAAGGTTCGGCTTTGGCTCTAGCTGGAGCGATGAATTCAATGGCAAGCGCACCGGCTAGAGGAGCCATAGGAGCCGGGATGAAGGCAGCAGGGCGATTTGGTAGTGGAATAACAAAAGGAGCAGGATTTGGAGCTAAAAGTGCTGGTAAACGGGCTGGCAAATCGATTGCCGCAGCTCTTAAAAAAAAGTAGTCGATTGAAATATTTTAATTGTTAGGTTTAACAATTCTGCGTTTCCCCCTATTAGTACGGTATGAGTGTCGATCGCGTGGATTGATGTCCAAACTTCGGACGCGTCCGATCGAGAAATAGAGACAATACTAATAAGGTTGAGAATGCCGATCGTCACCAAACAGAGACTAAAATTAGTGATTCTCGCTCTAAGATTACCGATGATTAAATTTCAGCGACATCGACAAAATCACATTCATCACAGCTAATTTGTCCAACTTCATCTCGATTAAAATTGATCCAACCACAGACAGGGCAACAAATCTCAATTGAGTCAGGGAGAAATTGTTCTTTAATCGGTGAATCTGGGGCTACTGTGGATTCCTGAGCGGGTTGTGAAGCGAACCGACGAAAATTGCGTGGAGACATTCTACTTGGGGGTTCTGCGAACGGGGCATCAGAAGATTTACAGTGTCTATGATACTAATACAGATCTCGATCTCATGGCTACTACCGGAAAACTCGAACTCACCATTAAGATTAGCGAATTACCAGAAGTCAAGACCGTCGAGAACGGCTTGCAGCATTTCGAGCTGGATGATCTCAAAATTGCGATGATTGCAGTCCTGACCGATTACTATTGCAGGTCGCTACAGCTAATCAGGATAAAAAATTGCGATTTAGCCGAGTGTCCACAGTCGATTGACGTGAACGGTGTCACTACTGGGGGTTAAGCTGAAATAGTACTCAATTTCTCTATTGACTCAAGTCCATTTCATCACTTTCCTCTAGAAAATTATTTTCCTCCTTCCAGTCAGGATCGATCGAGATCGTGTCATCAGTAGAATCTTTAACTACAGAATTCTCGATATTCTGCCGTTCTGCTAATAGTTTTCCTGTTAGTCCACTCAAACTATCGATTGCTTCGTCAAAGGAAAGAGATGCTCCATAGGTAAAATCTTCGACAAAATTCCGATAATGTTCTCGATAGAGCTGATTACTACCCAACTTATTGACTAGCTGATTCAAGAGTTCTTGTGGACTATCGATCTGACTGGCAAGCGATTTATCGCGAGTTTTGAGATCGTGGGATATCGTTTCTAGACTTAATTTAAACCAGTTGGGATTGTTGACGATCTCTGGTGACAAATAGCTCAGATCGTACAAGTGGCGAATGATTCTAGGGTCGTATCGCTGGCTATCTGGTTCTTTACTCACCACCCGCCACGATAGAGCAGCAAGTTTATCAGCAGCGGTTTCAGCGAGATTGAGACAAGCCATTCCAGCTATTTCTGGTGGCTGCTGGGTAAATTGATTGACGAGGGATGATAGCGGACGAACCTCTGGTTCTAGTTGCGGCGGCTCGAAAGTTAGTTCGACTTGAATGTGAGATCTGACGGTATTTGTGTCTGCAAACTGGGAAGGGTAGGCAATTTGACATTTTAAAAAAGTAGATCGATCTCGCTTGTATACTTCCCGAACCAACTGTAAATCCGATGAGGATGCGAGAATTGCCTCGACTAATCGATCTTGGTAGTTACTTCGATAGGAGCGGGTGAGTTTTTCTTTAAGCGGACGCACTCGAAAATCAACATCCTCTGAAAATCGCTGAATCAGTCCGTACCCTTTACTCAGAGATGTACCGCCTGAAAATATCGGCTCAAATTCATCGCTCTCAAATTTAGCAATTACACCTAAAATATGTTGGGCATACCAATCTTTTTCTAGGAATACTGGATTAATATCAAACTCATCTTTAATTAACTTGAAAGTACTATTAGATAAAGGCTTAATTGACATACTCGTAGTATATAACTGCTTTATTATGACTAAATCTACGACTAGTCCTTTTTCCTTGAATCCGTAATTTTCTGCCCGTTGGTACCTGAGTTGAAGTTCCAGCGTTGTAATCGAGTACGGCTTGAGATGGTAACACTTTATAACCAAGACGAGTTAAAGCTTCAGGGGCAAGTTCTGTTAAACCAGCACTCAAGATAACTCTTCCGACAAAAGGCTCGATAGTACAGACTTCAGTTTTAGCATAAACACCATGACCGATCCGTCTCAATCTTTGGTCTTGACAGAGTTCTTTCAGAACGGTGCCTACTTGAATATAACTGCCACCTAAATCTTTGAAATCTTTACGGAAGAAGGCATTATATTCGCTATTCTCAATTGTTTGTATGATGAGTAATTTTAGTTCAGATTTTCTCATTTTACATCCAAAAATAGTTGTTGCATCTATCTTTTTTACAGAGACAGTTAGGCTATGACGACAACATATATACTCTCAATTATAACACTCAAAACACGATCTAGCTTTGCGGAATCCCTCAACTCGACCTTATCAATTTTCGATCGCGTCCGCCGATGCTTTCCCCACTGTCAATTCCGATCTAGTCATCCTGTAGCCAGTACTCCCGACTAAAATTGCGATCGCCGATAATCCTTTAGGATCTCTTGGAATCTTAGCTTTAGGGGCATCGGCTGAAGATCCGGGATCTTGCCAATCTACGGGAATATGGATTTTAATGGCTAGATCGACAAGCTGATTCTCACTCTCAAACCCTACCTCAGAGTACCCAGCATCTTGCAAGATCGATACTAGACGACTGAGAGAGTAAAGTAATTTAGCAGGTGGTGGCAGGGGAAATAGTTCTTCGACTAATTGACAGCGCAGCTCGAACATCCGCGAGATCTCGGCTTCATCAATTTTCCGATCTTTGGAAGCTGCTAACATCGTATTCCAGACTTCTTTTGATTTCTCGGATTCAATTAAGTCTCGATTCGGAATTTTAATGTCATGTAGGATCGGCAAGTAAGTTTCTTTCTTAGCTGCGTTAATATATCCAGGCGAAATCATTACCGCTCGTCCAGCACCCATCTTCGAGAATTCCGCTGCTTCCATCAATGGTACTTTAGTAGCATGTTCGGTT
>NZ_JANLWO010000770.1:0-10261 GCF_031364565.1 Chamaesiphon sp. OTE_20_metabat_361 | reverse complement strand
TAGTGAAATCGAGATTAGTGCTATTCGATCGCAAGGTGCTGGCGGTCAAAATGTGAATAAGGTAGCGACGGCGATTCATTTGCGATTTGATATTAGAGCATCATCTTTACCAGAATGGTATCAAGAACGGTTGCTAAAATTAACCGATCGCCGGATTACTAATGAAGGTGTAATCGTGATTAAATCACAGGAACATCGCAGTCAAGAACGCAATCGATCGGCAGCTTTCGATCGCTTGAAGGAGCTGATTTTAAGTGTTGCGGT
This sequence comes from Chamaesiphon sp. OTE_20_metabat_361, assembly GCF_031364565.1. Lineage (NCBI taxonomy): Bacteria > Bacillati > Cyanobacteriota > Cyanophyceae > Gomontiellales > Chamaesiphonaceae > Chamaesiphon > Chamaesiphon sp. OTE_20_metabat_361. The sequence continues at coordinate 9,997 of NZ_JANLWO010000770.1, read as the reverse complement.
GGTAGTCTTACCTCGCAAAATTAGAACGCCAAGTAAAGGTCAAGAGCGACGGAGGTTAGCAGCCAAGAAACATCGCTCGGAAATTAAGGCAATGCGAAAAATTGTGGAGTAGATCTAGTGTTATTTATTAATTCCTAACTGCTGCTGGATTACTGTATATGCCAAGTTTCTTATTTATTAACAGTTTGCGGCTTACTAAATGTTGATTGAATTGCCAATCCAATTAGACCGATCGCAATAATCCCACATACCGCCATACCCAAAGCTGTCGAACCTACCACCAGCGTCCGCACCGCAGCGGCGATATTATTCGCCATCGTCGTCTTTTGGACCATCGGTTTGGTCGCAAATGTCATCGCAATCCTGCTAGTCATCGCATACAATGCCAGCGACATGCTGCCAGCAATCAGCGAACCAGTCAAACATTTTAAGGGACTGGGTAAAGTCGTTTCGGGAGGTGTAATTTGGGTCATGGGTGAGATGGGAGATGGGAGGACGGCGATTGGATTAGATTCTACATTCCGCACTTCATAAAATCTCTGCCTAAAAAGCCTTATTTTTCGCATCTGGTAGGGTGTGTTATACCGTCAGGGTAACGCACCACATAGCTCGATCGAACGAGGATCGGTGCGTTTTGCTGGCGCAGAAACACACCCTACGCAAGCGAAAAATTGAAGTGCGGAATGTAAGTTAGACTACTCTGACGCCGCGATCGCTAAACTGAGTTACAAATAATTCTAGATCTGGATCGGGGATGGCAGCACGAACTTGATGATAGATTGTTTCGGCTTGTGCTAGTGAGGTTGCTAGACTAAATACTGTCGGCCCCGAACCAGACATCATCGTACCCAGATTAGCGTGGCGCTGAAATTCGGCTCGTAATTGGCTGACTTGTGGGTACGCAGGTAACACTACTTTTTCGAGATCGTTGTACAGCAGCTTGCCAATTTTAACCGCATCTCGGGCGACGATCGCGCGGACTAGATCTCCAGAATGAATCTGGTGGGAACGAGTCGCTAGACTAGCGAGTGCCTGTGGGTAGTCATGTTCGTATTCATGCCGATAAGTCGTGTAAGCCCACGGTGTCGATACGGCTAGACTTTGATATTTTCCCAGCACCACATAGATCCCGTCTAAGCTAGGTAGGGGCGAGATGACATCCCCTCTACCCGTAGCGATGGCAGTGCCGCCCGAAATACAAAAGGGCACGTCAGAGCCTAACCTTGACCCCAGTTTTTGGAGATCGCCTTGAGTGAGTCCGAGTTCCCATAGTAAGTCGATGCCGACTAAGACAGCCGCAGCATTTCCCGAGCCGCCAGCTAAGCCAGCCGCGATCGGGATATGTTTGTGTAAGGTAATTTCGACTCCGCCATATTCACTCAGAGCATAGGGAAACTCTTGCTGCATCAATTCCGCCGCGCGATAGGCAAGATTGGTGCGATCGAGTGGCACATTTGGATGTCCGCAGTGCAAAATAATATCATCTGTAGCTAGCGATCTGAGTTCGACGCGATCTGCTAAATCGACCGTCTGCATTACCATCACTAGTTCGTGATAATTATCGGGTCTGATGCCGAGGATTTCTAAATGGAGATTGATTTTGGCTGGAGCGATTAAGGTGTAGGATTTCATCTAGATTAATAATTATCGCAGCTAATTCTAGACTTCATCGGGATCGATTCCCAAATCTCGCAGTTTTGCAGCTAACCTTGCCACCCGCTCTCGCGCCTGTTGGGACTCGGCTTGTGCCTGCTGGGACTCGGCTTGTGCCTGCTGGGACTCAGCTTTAGCTCGTTCGGACTCAGCTTTAGCTCGTTCGGACTCAGCTTGTGCTCGTTCGGACTCAGCTTTAGCTCGTTCGGACTCAGCTTGTGCTCGTTCGGACTCAGCTTGTGCTTGTTGGGTTTCTACCTGTGCCTGCTGGGACTCAGCTTGTGCCTGCTGCGACTCGGCTTGTGCTTGTCTGGTTTTGGTGATTTCTAGCTGTGTCCGCTGTTGCTCTAGTTTCACCCATTCAGGTGGTGTCGGATAACGCTGATTATTTTCATCGTACCAATAGAGCCAATCTCTGGTTACGCCGCCATAATCGCCCCGCTCATAACCGATCCCTAAGCCGATTTCTTGCATCCATAAAGGATTCCCACTTTGTAACTCATAGCTACCATTTATCAGCTTGTAAATTTCTAGCTTAGGCTTGCGCCGCCGTTTGGAGTTGCGAAAAGTGCGGTCTTGGGGTTTCCCCAAGTGGAGCACCTTTTCAAGAGAGTAAACTACATAATATAGAACTCCCAGATTGGCATATTGAGACAGCTTAGTAGTATATTCCTGTCGATAGTTTGTGGAAACGACCTCTAATACAATGCTCGGTACGATTAACTCATCCCACAGCACATAACTAGGTCGCAGTTCTTCATCATAAAATCTTTCGACACCCAAGCTTAAAAAACCATCAGGTACGATCGGGGGTAAATCTGGATCGAAATAAATCGCCATATCGATCCCAAATAACCAGTCCATGCGCTGTCCCCAAAGGATCAGCAGGATTGATTTCAATAATCCAGGGATTAATTCTTGAAGTTCGCTATCCACAGGCGTATCATCGGAGCAAGGGAGTTCTTCGGCGGAGGGTAAGCATTTACGCAGTTCGGATTGGAACATGGCTACTATACCAGATCGGATAAGTGTATTTTAGCAAGGCTGCCCACGAGTGTAACAAATAAAACTTTTCAAATATCCTCTGACGATCGTTTCTCCCTACTGTAAGATGAAAGGATACTTAAAGATCGTTTTTAGAAACTACCACACGATCGGGTTGTCGAGAATATTTATATAGAATGACGGTCGCTGGATGAGATTAGAGCGTTTACTAATTGCCGCTATTCTAACTGCTTGCTCGATCGGTTGTACGTCCGATCGTCAACAACAGCTCTCAAAACGATCGGATCGGATCGACTTAACTCGGATGCAGATTACCAGTAAGCTCGATCGGCATTCAAAACTCCAGATTTTGTTACCACTATATATTTATCCCAATTGGTATGACAAAAATAACTATATTTGGAAGCAAGTAATCGCGGCTGCGAACAAAGTCCCGATCGTCGCGATTATCAATCCGAATAATGGCCCTAATGGTATGCCACCAAACGTAGATTATCAACAGGGCATCAAAGATTTACATCAAGCTGGCATCAAAATAATTGGCTACGTTCCTAGTAACTATGCCAAACGCGATTTACTCGCAATCGAAGCCGATATCGATCTATACATTAAATATTTTAATGTTCAAGGAATTTTTATCGATGAGGCTGCAAACACACCGGAAAAACTAAATTATTATCATCGAATTTATCGTTATATAAAATCTCAATCGCTAAGTAGTAATGCTAACCATGGTTCCGGTTATACTGTGACGCTCAATCCTGGTACTGCGATCGACGAAAGTTATCTCAGCAAACCAGTTGCCGATACGATCGTGTTATTTGAAAACAAGCAAAAAAATTGGCAGGATTACCAGCCACCCGCTTATGTTGCTAAATATTCCCCTCAACATTTTGCCACACTCATCCACACAACTACCAACCGCAAGCTGATGAAAAACAGCCTCGATCGCGCTGCTAAATCTAGGTTTGGATATGTGTATATTACCAACGACAGTACCGATACTGCTAACAACAACCCGTGGGATACTTTACCACCCTATTGGCAAGCAGAAGTTAACTATATCGAGCAATTAAATAATCTCGAATAGATCGAGGATGAACCGAACCATCAGGCATCGTCGCACCTGTGAGGATGGCATTATCGAGCAATTAAATAATCTCGAATAAATCAAGGATGAACCGAACCATCAGGCATCGTTGCACCTGTGAGGATGGCACTATCTAATTTGGCATTAGTTAAAGTTGCCTTAGTGAGATTGGCATTAGACAGATCGGCATTAGTTAAATCTGCACCTGTGAGATTGGCATTTCTCAGATCTCCTTGCTGAAATTCGGCAAATTTGAGGTTGGCATCGGTAAGATTAGCATTGCGTAAAGAAGCCCCTCTGAGCTTGGCATAGACTAATTTAGCCTGAGTCAGATTTGCTCCTGCCAAATTTGTCCCGCTCAGTTTGGCACCATAAAGAGCAGCGCGTTGAAGGTTAGCCCTACTAAAATTAGCCCCACTCAAATCGGCATCTTGAAAAATTGCTAGTGTCAAATTAGCATCGGTAAAATTTGCCCCATTTAGGTTGGATTGTGGCACAACTGCGCCAGTGAGATCGGCTTTAGCAAAATTTTGCCCGTTGAGATTGCAATTAATACATCTTTTTTCTTTAATGAGTTTACCGCGATCGGATGCGGCAAATTGGGCTTCGCTGGCGATCGCGCGATTTTTGGCAATTTGGGCGGGACTTAGTTCATCATTTTTCGGTAATAAGAACTGATACCCAAGTATGAGTAGACTAAAGAGAACACCAGCCCCAATTCCCCAGCGCCACCAGTGGATCTGACGCTTAGGTACGGGTAATTGAAATGACGATCGGTCGGTCGGAACTTCTGGCGATCGCTCGGTGGTAATTTGCCGATCGATAAACCGATCTAGATATTGCTGGCGATGGTTCGATGCCACCATATTTGTCAGCCAAGCGATTAATTGTGGATCGGTATTTGCTGGTAATAAGTGCTGAAAATACAGCCGATAGTTAGCATCGAATAAATGCTGAGCGTGGGAGGTAGCAGTACCCGTTAATAGGCAAATCATTGACAGCCCTAAACTATAGAGATCGTAAGCTGAATCTAGTTGAATATCGGTTATTTGCCCAGAATAGTTAGGATTAGCCGGGTAGGCATTAGGGCGATCTTCTAGTTGGGGGTGCAGCCCAAAATCTACTAAATAGATTGCCAGCTCTGTCTCGGTATCGACGATGATATTCTCGGGTTTGATATTCTGATGAATACAGGCAGGTGCTAAGTGATGGAGCTGCTTAAGAATAGTTAATATCGCATCAGTGACTAGCCGAATATCCGCTGGTGGTAGCGTTCCTAGTTCGGCAAGGGAAACTCCCGGCTGATACTCGCGCACGAGACAGAATCCGGTTGGTGTCTGGAAGGAATTGAGGTATCGCGGAATATTCAGATCGTCAAGTTGTTGTAACCTAGCGATTTCTGGTAAATAATTAGCATAGTCTAGAGATGGCGTTTGTCGATCGAGTCGCCATTCTTTGATGACCACCAATCGCTCGGAATCAGCCTCTGTCGCCAGATAGCTAATCCGACTACCGTTGCTATGTACTGACAATTTCTCAGATACTCGATAGCCATAAATTTTTAAATCGGGCAGGTTATCCATACTCTCAGCCGATTCGATCGGTAAAGCAAAATCGTCTAAGTCATTCATGGCTGTCAGCCTCAAGTCTAGATAGATTTCTCAACTCTAGTCGATCGCTACCAGACTCGGCTTCCATCATCCAGCGCAATTAATTTAGGTTTTAGACTTTAGGCTTTAGGGTAAAGGGCATTGGTGGTGGGATAGTGAGTTGAGTTGCAAAAATTCTCCCAGTCTCCCATCTCCCATCTCCCATCTCCCACCTCCCCATCTCCCATCTCATCTACCCTCTACCCTCTACCCCCTAATGCTATTGTCCTTGCACATTCATAATTTTACCCTGATTGACGAGTTAGAACTCGAATTTGGGGCAGGCTTAAATGTGCTCACTGGCGAAACTGGTGCGGGAAAATCGATTATCCTCGATGCGATCGATCTTGTCTTGGGCGGGAAACCGTCACTGCGGATGATTCGCACAGGGACAGCCAAAGCCATCATCGAGGGGACATTTGCTACTACCGAGCGGATTAGGACATGGCTGATCGATCGAGAATTTGACTTAACCGATGATGATACGGTGATTTGCAGTCGCGAACTCAGCATTCAGGGGACTAACCTCCGCTCGAGAATGCGCGTCAATGGCGCGATTTGCAACCGTCAACTCGCCCAAGAACTCCGCGAGCTAACCATCGAGATTACCGCTCAAGGGCAAACCGTCCAACTGACAAATCCCAGCCATCAAAAAGAATTACTCGATCTCTATGGTGGCGAACCAATTAGCCAACAGCGCACCCAAATTGCCACCGCTTACACCACTTATCAGCAAGCTTATCAAACATGGCTCGATCGCCAGCAAAACGAACAGCAGCGCCTGCAACGACTCGACTTACTCCAGTATCAAGCCGAAGAATTAAGCCAAGTCCACCTTACCACCCCCGACGAACTCATCGATCTCGAAACCGAACGCCAACGCCTCAGTCACGTCGTCGATCTCCAACAGCAGAGCTACGCCGTCTATCAACTCCTCTATCAAAATGATACCGGGGGAGCGATCGCCGTTGCCGACATGCTCGGTAAAGCCGAATCCACCCTCATCGACATGGTGGACATCGACGCCAGCCTTCAATCCACCCTCGATCTCGTCAGTCTTGCCCTCGCTCAAATCACCGAAGCCGGACGCGAAATCAATTATTATGGTGACGCCCTGGAAGCCGATCCCGATCGACTCCTGGAAATCGAAGACCGGATTCGCGCCCTTAAGCTAATTTGCCGCAAATATGGCCCCACACTAACGGAAGCGATCGAGCATCAACTTTCTATCCAAACCGAGTTAATCCAGCTTACAGGGGCAGGAGCATCCCTTGAAGAACTCGAACACCAAGTCAAAGATCTCCAGATCCAACTCACCCAAGCTTGCCACCAACTTACCACCCTCCGCCAGCAAGCCGCGATCGATCTCGAACAAAACCTGATCCGCGAACTCAAACCCCTGGCAATGGATAAAGTCCAATTCCAAGTCGAAATCGCCCCCCAACCGCCCACAGCCGCAGGCGCAGACAGCATTAGCTTTAACTTCAGCCCCAATCCTGGCGAACCGATTCAACCGCTTGCCGCTACGGCATCTGGCGGCGAAATGAGTCGGTTTCTACTGGCTCTCAAAGCTTGCTTCTCAAATAACGGCGGTGCAGGTACCCTAATTTTTGATGAAATAGATGCTGGCGTATCGGGCAAAGTCGCCCAATCGATCGCCAGTAAACTCCACCACCTGAGCCAATCTCAGCAAGTCCTCTGCGTCACCCACCAACCCCTGATCGCCGCAATGGCCGATCGCCATTTTCGCGTAGCTAAGGAGACAATTAGTTCGAGCCATCCGGGTAACGGTAGTGCCGCAGTCGAACGTACGATCGTCCGCATTGAGGAGCTGCATTCTCAGCAGCAACGCCGCGACGAGATCGCCCAAATTGCCGGGGGACAATCGGCACAAGAAGCCATCTCATTTGCCACGTCATTATTATCGCAAGCAAAGACACGCAAGAAAGCAGTTAAACAGAGTGGGAAGTAAGTTAACCGATCGAGTAATTATCCAATTCCGTTGTCTTTTGCTAATATCCGATCGACCTTATTCTCGATCGACGTTAATCTTCTCAAAACTGTGGGACGATCTTCATCGATAGATACCACCATATTAATTAACCCTTCTTCAACATTAGCTAACCGTAACATCGCCTGTCTAATTTCATTCATTTGTTCTTCGTGAAGCAGTCGGTGCGACTCGTATTGCAACCTGCTGGTTTCTTGCTGCTCCAACATGGCTTGGATCGTCCGCGCATTGGATGCTACTAATTGCTGTAATTCTTGGTCAGTCATCGTAAATTAGTCGTTATGGGCATCTATTATTTTAAAACATTTAACTTGGATCTGAAAAGTTGCAACGATGCACGTAGATAAAGATCGTTATCGATCGCGTGCATCGCTATTTAGTTCATCTAATCATTACCTCGCAACTTATCTAACACACTGCGATCTTCCAACGTAGAAGTATCTCCAGAAACCTCCTTGCCTGCGGCTAAATCGCGCAATAACCGTCGCATAATTTTACCCGATCGAGTCTTGGGTAGTGCATCGGTAAAACGAATTTCACCCGGACGGGCGATCGCCCCAATTTCTACGCCGACGTGTTTTTGCAACTCTTTTACTAAACTTGCATCGCCGACAAAGTTACTATTTAAAGTCACAAAAGCAACTATTTCTTCGCCTTTAATTTCATCCGGTTTGCCCACAACTGCGGCTTCGACTACCGCAGGGTGAGAGACAAGCGCAGATTCGAGTTCCATCGTGCCCAGACGGTGCCCAGAAACGTTGAGAACATCATCGATGCGTCCCATCACCCAGAAGTATCCATCTGCGTCCTGACGCGCTCCATCCCCCGCAAAATACATGTATTTGCCATCTTTGGGGGCGATGTGTTCCCAGTAAGTTTTGCGGAAACGTTCGTCGTCGCCGTAGACAGTTCGCATCATTCCCGGCCAAGGATATTTGACGGCTAAGTAGCCGCCATTATTGGCGGGGAGGGTATTGCCATCGAGATCGACGATTTCGGCGATGATGCCGGGGAAGGGGCGGGTGGCGGAGCCTGGTTTAGTGGGAATGGCACCAGGCAGGGAAGTTATCATAATGCCCCCAGTCTCAGTCTGCCACCAAGTATCGACGATCGGGCATTGTTCTTTGCCGATGACGCGGTGATACCACATCCAGGCTTCGGGGTTAATCGGTTCGCCGACGGTACCGAGCAGGCGGAGGGAGGAGAGGTTGCGAGCGTTGGGGAGTTCTTCACCCATTTTCATGAAGACGCGAATAGCGGTGGGGGCGGTGTAGAAGATGGTAACGCCATATTTTTCGATGATGTCCCAGGTACAGCCCGGTTTCGAGGGGCGGGTGACTCCTTCGTACATAACGGTGGTTGCACCATTGGATAATGGCCCGTAGACGATGTAACTATGTCCGGTAATCCAACCGACATCGGCAGTACACCAATAAACATCGGTATCATTGAGATCGAAAATCCATTTGGTGGTAATGTGGCTGTAGAGGTTATAACCGCCAGTAGTATGGACTACTCCCTTGGGTTTGCCCGTGCTACCGGAGGTGTAGAGGACGAATAACATATCCTCGGCATCCATTTCGACGGCAGGACAGTCGGCGGATACGGTAGACTGAATTTCATGCCACCAGATATCGCGTCCCTCGATGATGGGGATTTCTTGCTTGGTACGTTGGACGACTAAAACCTTCTCGACTGTCGGACAGGCGTTATTTTCTAAAGCTTTATCGACTTGAATTTTCAGCGGGACAATCGCATCTTTACGCCAGCCACCATCGGCAGTAATGACAGCTTTAGCCTTCCCATTCGCTAATCTGTCGCGTAAAGCCTCCGCACTAAAACCACCAAAGACAACGGTATGTACTGCCCCAATTCTCGCACAAGCCAGCATCGCGATCGCCGCTTCCGGAATCATCGGCATATAAATCCCGACTAAATCCCCTTTGACGACACCCATCTGTTTGAGCGCATTCGCCATCTGACAAACTTCGCGATGCAATTGAGCGTAAGTCAGCGTGCGGGAGTCGCCCGGTTCGCCTTCCCAAATTAGCGCGGCTTTATTCTTACGCCAAGTAGTCAGATGTCGATCGAGACAATTATACGAGATATTAATCTTGCCGCCTGTAAACCACTTGGCAAATGGAGGCTGCCAATCTAGCACTGTTTCCCATTTTTTAAACCAATGCAATTCGCTTGTCGCCAGTTCTGCCCAAAACTGTTCGGGATTAGCTTGGGCGCGGGCATAAATATCTTCATATTCCGCCAAGCTCTTAATCTGTGCAGCTTGGGAAAATTCTGCTGCTGGGCTAAATAGTCGCTCTTCGTGGAGCGTAGATTCGATGGATATTTCTGACATGGTAGGAGCGAAGATTTACGATCGATTATTATGTAGCTAATTATCGCCCAGTTAGCGGGACAATTTGCTAGTGGCGATCGAGGTAGGATCGATCTCAGCTATCTGTCGGTAATAATGTGGTGTGTCTCGATCGATAGTCTGATGCCGTAACATTTTGTTGTTGTGAGTTTTCGCCTCTTGTTGGGGCCGGGTTTTTTGGGTTTGTTGGGTTTTTTGGGGGGTTTGGTTGTGTT
>NZ_JANLWO010000754.1:0-5460 GCF_031364565.1 Chamaesiphon sp. OTE_20_metabat_361 | reverse complement strand
GGATGGGAGATGGGAGAGGGGAGAGGGGAGTTGGGAGATGGGAGTTGGGAGATGGGAGATGGGAGATGGGAGTTGGGAGATGGGAGTTGGGAGATGGGAGTTGGGAGATGGGAGTTGGGGGGGGTGGGGCAGTGTGGTTTCGGCTCCGCTCAACCACCGGGGGAGTGTGGGTTTTGTTAGTTCAGGATCTAAGTATAGCAACCACTAAGCAGCAACGGACAGACCACCAAGTTCTTCAATAAATTCGATCGATTACTATTGTTACTTCTTACTTGTTACTCCGGTCAGTGAGCGATAGCCGTTGGCACACTGTACTTCTTACTCTCCCAACTCCCATCTCACATCTCCCTACTCTTTGGTATTGCCCATCAAGTAAAGTAGAGCCATTCGGATTGCTACTCCATTATTTACCTGTTCGGCAATCAAGCTCAATGCTGGGTCATCCATCAGATCGGAAGTAATTTCGACACCGCGATTTGTCGGCCCTGGATGGAGAATTTTGACGTTAGGATGGCATAATTTTAGCCGATCGCGGGTAATCCCATAATGCTGATGATACTCGCGCAGACTGGGTAATAAATGGTCGGTCATCCGCTCTTGCTGGAGGCGCAATGTCATCACGAAATCGGCATCTTGGAGCGCGGGTTCGACCTGCCAATGGATGAATAAATTGGACTTATCGATCCCTTCCCGTGGCTCCTGACAATAGTCTGCAAATTCGACAGGGAGCAGGGTCGGCGGCGCACAGAGGTGAACCTGGGCACCACTGGCGGTTAGACTCCAGATATTCGATCGCGCCACGCGAGAATGTAGAATGTCCCCGACGATCGCAATTTTCTTGTCTTTTAGTAATGATAGTCGCGGATTAAGCGGATCGATCGTCGCGCAAATAGTCAGTAAATCTAGTAGTGCCTGAGAAGGATGCTCGTGCTGTCCGTCGCCAGCATTTAAAATCCCGACTTTCATCCCCATTGTATCGAGTGCCGTCGCGATCGCGTGGGGCACTCCTGCTTGTTTATGGCGGATTACCATCAAGTCGGCACCCATCGCTAGATAGGTTTTGGCGGTATCGAGAATGGTTTCGCCTTTGGTAAGGGAAGAAGTAGCTGCGGCAAAGTTGAGGGTATCGGCGGAGAGGCGTTTGGCAGCTAATTCAAAACTACTGCGGGTGCGGGTGGAGGATTCAAAGAACAGATTGGCAACTACTCGCCCTTGGAGCGTCGGTACTTTTTTGACAGGACGCGAGAGGACTTCCTTGAAGCTAGCCGCCGTCTGGAGGACGGTATCGTACTCCGCTGGGGTAAAGTCTGCTAAGGATAGGATATGTCGGCGCGTCCAGGTCATTTTAGAGGGTAGAGGGTAGAGGGTAGGGAGGCATCTTAATTTGTGCCTTTTTAATTTGCCAGCAACAATATCTCGACTATCTTTTTTTGTTAATAATTACGAGCGCAAAACTACCAAAGGATTTGGACTAAATAATCGCCAAATAATCTATCTCCCGATACCAGAGTCAACTCTTCCGCTTGTGCTTGGGAAATAAGTATCCGATCGAAAGGATCTCGATGATGTAAAGGTAAATCCCGTAGAACTAATAAATGATTGAGGTTAATCGGTAGAATTTCGATACTGGTGGGTAAGAGATAAGACTCTACTATTCGATCGAGTGGAATTCCTAGCTGTAGCTTACCCAAACTCATTTTAATAGTCATTTCCCATAAACTAGCAATACTCAGGGATAAGCTATTTTGCTCATCTTCAATTGCCTGCTTTGCGCATTGACTCAAGTTGTCACTGCCTTCTACCAGCCAAATCAAAACATGTGTATCTAGTAATAGATTCATTACATATACTCAGCAAAGTCACTCAGAGGATCGTTAAAATCCTCTGTCATCGTAACTTGTCCTCGCAGACAACCAAACAAATTTTTACGACTCAATTTATTTTTTGGTAATGAAGGATCGGATTTTTGTAATCCAGCAATGACACGAGCAATGACTTCTAACCGCTCAGACGGCTCCAACATGTCTACATCCGCCAAAATTTTTTCTAGCAAAGGACTCATAACAGACCTCAATTCTACAAGTATTATAATCCGAACCGAAGGCGATGCCTCACATCGATCGACTAGAGGTGTAAAACATTACTCCCGATCGTAATCAAAGATAAAAACAGAAAAAATCCGACCATATCTAATAATGTCGTCACCAGTGGCGCACTAACTAAAGCGGGATCTAAATTGAGCTTTTGAAAACCCATCGGGACTAGTGTCCCCATCGTCACGGCAATGATGGTATTTGTTGCCATCACGGTACCTGCAACGAATGCCACCCAGCGTTCGTTTGGCAGCGTCCAAATTAGCGCGAGCAGGGTCATAGTCAAACCTAGTCCGAGTGATGTTCCTAGCCCCGCTAGTAGCTCTTTGCCGAGAATTTTGAGTGTGTCTTTGGGGCTAACTTCACCAACCCCTAGAGAGCGGATGGTAACAGTGAGGGTTTGAGTACCAACGGAGCCACCCACATTAGAAAATAGCGGCATGATCACGGCGAGGACGGGGATTTTGGCAATAATTGCCTGGAATGGGGTAATTGCTTGTGATGTCCCGATCGATAGTGCCATGATTCCCAATAACCAGGGCAGCCGATTTTGCAGTTTCGTCCAGGATGGGGACAGGGAGGAATCTTCACCAGCTACACCTGCGAGTTTTTGGATGTCTTCGGTGGCTTCTTCTTGGAGGATATCGACGACATCATCGATCGTGATAATCCCGACTAAGCGATCCTCTCGATCGACTACAGGTACTGCAATCAAGTCATAGCGCTGCATTTGCCGCGCGACATCTTCTTGGGATGTTTCGGTATAAACTTTAATCACCCGATCGCTGGCAATATCTTGGATCGGCGTATCGGGGAGGGTAAATACCAACTGTCTGAGGGAAACTACCTGCTGAAGCTTGCGACTATCGTCGGTAACATAGGCATAATACACCGTTTCCTTATCGCGATCGCTTAGTTTAATCTTCGCCAACGCTTCGCCAACTGTCAAACCTTGCCGCAGTCGCACGTATTCCGTCGTCATCACCCGTCCCGCCGTCCCTTCAGGATAACCGATAATCGTTGCCGTCGCCGCCCGTTCGTCGGGACTGAGCTGGGGTAATAAGCGCTTGACAACGCCTGCGGGTAGCTCGTCAAAGAGTGCCACCCGATCGTCGGGACGCATGGCTTCGATTAGCTGCGAAACTTGAGTATTGTGGAGCGCCTCGATCAGATCCTCTTGAATCTCAGTCGGGAGATATTCAAAGACAGCGATCGCACAACCCTTGGAAAGTAACCTAAAAGCGATCGCGCGGCGCTCTTGTGGTAACTCACTAATATAGTCGCCGACATCGACGGCTGGTAAATGGTTGAGTTCTGACTTGAGTTGATTTAAGTCAGTAATTTCGGACAATTCGATCGTACCCTCTCGACTCAGCATAAAACCTCCTAGCCTCCTTTAGTCTGGGAGACTAGCTCATCAGATTCTCACGAAGGTTGTTATTCTAAAACAGATGGACTGTAGTCCATAACGGCCATGTCAATTTATACCGATATTTTAATAAAAATTTAATCTCGGTATCTCTATCCTATCGCTGGATGTATCGAGATGGCAATCTTTGGATAGGGGATAGGGGATAGGGAATAGGGAATAGTGGATAGTGGATAGTGGATAGCTTGCACTGTTGGCAAAGCCTCGCCTTTTGCGATACGACAGCCGTTGGCGATAGCCTGCCGTAGGCACAGTGTGGATAGTGAATAGCTGTCGATCGATTCCCTATAGACATCGCACCAACAAAGGCGATCGTCGATAATAGATAATCGATAGCTTAACATCCACCAATTATCGCTGGCACCAAGCATCGCCAATCGCTCTTGGAGAGCTTACTACTCTCAATCTCAGTGAATCAATTATGTCCCAATCGATCGAAGTCACCACTCATATTATCCTCCGCGATCTGTTGCGACATCAACCTGCGATTGTTGATTGGCACCATTATCTGACGATGGCTCGCTTAGTCGCGCGGGGATTGCGGCTCTCTAAGTCATCGCTGATTCAGACTGGCATTGCTACCCATCGCTCCACGGGTAAATATCGGCTCAGTTACTTGATTCCTGCCTTACTTTGGCATGAATCCGTAACGATCGTCATTCCCACCGCCTTTCAAGATTGCCTGGTTAATACCGAATTACCCCAAATCCAGCAATGGTTGAATCTCTCTAAACCAGTCTATCGTGGCAGTAATCCGCCCGCGCCAGAATTTACAGGTTTATGGATTGTCGATCCGCAATCTTGGTTGCGGTTACAGTTACATCATCCCGCATCACTTGCCAGTCAAGCGACGATCGTTGACAGTGCGGATGACTTGGAAAACTGGGCGCAAGAATTGCTCACAATTAGTATTACCGATCGGGATTGGGAGCAGTTGCGATCGAGTCAACCTTCAGCTAACTGGGAACAAACGAGCGCCACCAAAATCCAGTTACTCGCTAACTTGTGGCAACGTCCTACCAATCCTTACAACTGCTATCTCTTGGACTCGATCGATCGAGCGCTAGTCGAGGCATTAATCGATCTATCTGAGCCAAATCTGCCCCCTACTTGGCAACAGTTCGATCGCGAGTTATCAGCAGCAACCGAGCGACTGGTGTGGGCGCAGCTCGATCGCACTCGCGGCACATTTACCCTGTCAATTACCCCCACCGATCTAGTTGCCAAATTAACACCAATTTGGCAACATCAACCAGTAACTTTGATAACTAGTGCCGTCGATCTCACCGCCGATGCCAGCGGTTATCGCCAGGAATTAGGATTGGGTGAAATCACTTCGGTTAAATTTCCCCTCGATCGTCTTGGCGATCGATTTAAACTCTACATTCCTCGCTGGATGCCGATGCCAAATACCAGCAAATTTCAACCAGTATTAGTCGATGAAATCAAGCACTTATTATATCTGATGAATGGTCGTTCCAAATTTGTCGTCATTCCGATCCGGGATACACCGCTCAAAGCTCAAATAGCAGCCATTCTCGCCGCCGAATGGGGAACTAGAGTCCAAGTCGATCGCACCGACCTCAATGAGTCAAATATCCTCGTTTGCAGTTGGGAATTTTGGCAACGGCATCAAGACGATTTGCCCACTCCAGAATTAATGATTATCCCCACATTACCGATTCCCTCCCTCGAAGATCCATTAGTTGCTGCCAAGGTAAGTTTCTACAAACAACAAAAACAGGACTGGTTTCGACTATATTTATTACCAACTGGCTTAAGAATATTGCATCGAGCGCTTGCCCCCATGCGCTCGTCTCAAGGAATCGTCGCCATCTTCGACAATCGGATCGACAGGCGTATTTATGGGCAACAAGTCCTAGCTTCACTCGCTCCAGCAAGAAGAATTAGTTATCTAGAATTGAATTGTCTCGATTC
>NZ_JANLWO010000752.1:0-5718 GCF_031364565.1 Chamaesiphon sp. OTE_20_metabat_361 | reverse complement strand
TGATGGGAGCCTATATTATTCGCTTTCCAAAGGTGTCCGTTAGAACTGTGATTCCGATCGGTATTTTCCCGTTCTTTACCAGAATTCCAGCTTACTTTTATCTCGGAATTTGGTTTTTTCAACAAGCTTTATACAGTTTTGCCACGCTCGCACCGCGTACTAATGTGGGGATGGAAAATGGTGGCGTTGCGTATTGGGCGCACGCAGGCGGCTTCGTTTTTGGTGCCGTTCTCGGCCCACTTTTAGGATTGTTTTCCCAGCGATCGGAAGCTTGATTTCATTACGAAATAGTGGTGGGCAATGCCCACCCTACATCTTTCTGCTCGAATATTTTTCCTGTATTGACACCAATTTTAGACATTGCTTCAAAAGCCCTTACACGCGATTACTTCTTTTGCTGGGCGACGATCGCCATTACAAGAGATGCGTCTGGGTGCATCTACTATATCGATAGTAAACCCACAATCTTGATAAAGATCGACAATCCGATCGGTTGCTTGATTGGATAACACAACTTTACCAGGATGTTTTGCCAGCCAATAAGTCAAACGCAGTTGATCTTCCCACGTAAAATCATCCTGACTATACTTAGTAAATTGCACATCATAGGGTGGATCTGCATAGATAAAATCACCTGGCTCCAATTTCAAACCTTCAAAATCGCCGACAGTAATTTCCCACGATCGTAATGTGGCTTGATAATCACTCAAGTCAGTTGCATAGTTGATTGTTTTATATTTTCCAAAAGGGACATTAAATTCTCCACTATTATTAAATCTACATAGTCCATTAAATCCCGTCCGATTTAGATAATAAAAAATCTGAGCGGCTTCACTAGTATGAGATTTTTCAGTACGAGTCAATTGATTAAACTGCGTTCTCATTTCATAGTAGAAGTGTCGATCGTTCTTCATGTCGATCTCTACCGACAATCCTTGTTGTAAGTGACGATAAAGATTGACTAAATGAATGTTAGCATCATTTAGCAATGCCCGATTTGGTCTTAAGCCCAATGCGACAGATAAGCTGCCCATGAAAGGCTCAACTAGGCGGCTATCTCGCTCTGGTTGCCACAGCTCTAGTAATTTAGGCAATAGCCATCGCTTCCCTCCAGCCCATTTTAGTAAGGGCTTAAGCGTATTTACGGGAGGGGACGATAGCATAAATTTAGATGGCAATAGTGTTGAGATTAGCTCTCAATTTTTGATGTGGGAATAGAGTTAGATTTGTACAATAATCTAGCTCGGCGTTGCTCTCTTAAACCTTTGTCTAGAATGGCGATGATTTCATCTAGATCTAGAGTCAATAAATCTAACATCCTGCCAGCTTCTCTTAAATTGGCGATATCTCTGGCTCTAGTTTCAGCATCGGGAATTTTGAATTTGTCATTCATAATTAATCATTCCAATTACGTTGGATTTCTTGCAGACTGGCGATACTAGCATCTAGCGTAGCTTCAGCAGCATCAATCGAGCGGTACAATAAATTTAACACATCACTGGTTGCGACTGGCTGAGACTCAGCAGCTCTTAATAACAATACGTGAAATCGTGAATAGGGAGATAATAACCTTTCCCTGATGCTTTGAAGTTCTTCAAGCTCAGGTAGAGTTTCAGACGTTTCGCCCTGTTGCTCTAATATTCTAAACTCTGTTGCCGTGGTCGCATCAATACACTCAACGATCTGAAGTTGAAGTGTAAAGATATTTGTGAGGACGGAATCTGGTAATTTAACCACTGGTAAATCTGTCGATCGATAAACTCAAGATTTACTGTAGCAGGAGTTGCAATGTGAAGGATACCCACATTACAAACTGCAACTAAATTACCGCATATCGCCGATCGCACTCATAGCAGTAGCCGCGATCGCTTGTTCGGTAGCTTTGGGTAAG
Source organism: Chamaesiphon sp. OTE_20_metabat_361 (assembly GCF_031364565.1). Lineage (NCBI taxonomy): Bacteria > Bacillati > Cyanobacteriota > Cyanophyceae > Gomontiellales > Chamaesiphonaceae > Chamaesiphon > Chamaesiphon sp. OTE_20_metabat_361. Next base: position 3,827 of record NZ_JANLWO010000752.1, on the reverse strand, counting down.
TGGTGATATTTACCATTAGCTTGCTTGGCTAATTCTTTAGCAAATCCAGTCGAGATAAATTTATTTTCGGTATCGATTACTAATAACTTAATTCCAATTGCTCGAATGCGGGAAGCAATATCTAATAGCTCTTGTTTGATGTCCGGTTTTTGCTCGGGATCGATCGCATCGCCCAAGGAACGCGCTAGGGGAACATTGCCTCGTCCGTCGGTAATCGCGACAATTACGACTTGTCCGACATCGCCGGAACTTTGGGCATTGACACCTACTCGCACGGCTTGAGTCAAACCGTGTGCTAGCGGCGAGCCACCACCACAGGCGAGGCGCTCTAGGCGGCGCTTTGCCATCGCGATCGATCGCGTCGGTGGTAATAGTACTTCGGCTTGCTCGCCTCGGAAGGGAATTAGGGCTACTTGGTCGCGATTTTGATAGGCTTCAGTCAGTAACCGCATCACCGCGCCTTTGGCTGACTGCATCCGATTGAGCGCCATCGAACCCGAAGCATCTACTACAAATATTACCAAAGCACCCGATCGACGAGCTAATTTTTTGCCGCGAATATCGCCTGGTTCGACGATTACTTGGCGCTCGGGTTGGCGCAAGCGGCGGGATTTTTGATAGGGTGCGGCGGCGCGTAATGTGGCATCTACGGCAATTCTACGGACTTTCCCCTTGGGTAAAATGGGCTTGACATACCGCCCTCGATCTTCGGAAAATACCATGCTGCGGCTGCCGGATTTGCCCTGTTTCTGCTGGGCGGTTTGAGCGAAAAATAGCACGGTATCGTCGAGGATTACGCCTTCAATATCAAAGACAAATTCTTCGGGGATATTCGGCGGTTCTTCCGGCTGGTCTTCATTTTCTGGCTCGTCCTCGTCTTCGTTCTCCTCCTCCTGCTCGTCTTGTTCCTGCTCGGATTGGTCTTGGGGTTGTTGCGGTGGTGGGGGTGGTGGGGGTGGGTTATTTTCGTCAGGTGGGGTTTGAATGACGGTAGCGCGGGGGACGATGACTAGTTCTACCGCTCGGCGCAAGTCTTCAGCATTAACATTCGTCCGTCCTTCGAGAGCGGCGGCGGCTTTAGCCACTCGCACGGCAAATAATTCAGCGCGGTGTCCCATGACGCCGCCACGGAGGGCTTCAGTAACTAGATAGGTGATTTGCTCTTGAGTAATCTGGACATCTTTGAGCCATTCCCGCGCTAGCAAGATTTGAGTCTTGATATTGTCGATTTCTTCGGTATATTGGGCGAGGAAAGTCTGGGGCGAAGCACTGTAAGAGATCGCTTGTCCGACAGCTTGCACCCGTTGGTCGATTTCCAGTACGCCATCAGCCGAAAGCGAGATGGCAATCCGATCGAGCAGATGCTCTCTGAGGGCACCTTCATCGGGATTGTAGGTGGCAATCAGCAGCGGTTTACATGGATGTTGAAAGCTAATTCCTTCGCGCTCGATCTGATTGCGACCATCGGTGAGAACACTCAGGAGCAAATTGGCAATTTGGTCGTCGAGGAGATTGATTTCATCGATGTACAACACGCCCCGATGCGCTTGTGCCAGCAATCCCGGCTGAAATACCGATGCGCCCTCCTGCACGGATTTATCCAAATCGACCGAACCCAGCAGGCGATCTTCGGTGACACCCAAGGGAATCTGAACGAAAGGAGCGGGAACTATCGCTGTGGGTAATTCGACATCAGGATCGATCGCCTGTAGTTCTAATAATCGATCGTCCCATTCACTCGGAACTTTAGGATCGCAATTACTGACGCCACCGACGACGATTTCGATCGGCGGAAATAATGAGTGAATCGCCCGTGCCATCACTGATTTAGCCGTACCGCGACCGCCGGCGATCGCAATCCCTCCCAAACTTGGATCGACAGCAGTCAGTAGTAATGCTAATTTGATCGCTTCTTGCCCTACTACCGCAGTGAGGGGAAAAGCATTCATATTCGAGGTGGTAGTCGCTGTCGGCATTGTGCTGGGGAAAAAATCTGCTCTTTCAATTAATTATCTCACATTAGCCACTAGCCACCGACCGAGTGCCACCGCAATCTAGACCAAAGGTATATTATTTCTAACGGCAATGTTCATTTCAACGCATATATGGGCACAATTTAAATAATTAGTTCATTTTTTATGAACTTGTGGCAGCAACTAATGTCGGATCGTGCCTTATCACCGAACATCAAATTTTACAACTATCTAATGGCTATAATTTCCAGGTTGGCACTGGCGATCGCCGTTCCAATTAGTTTAGTAAAAATTTTGTCCGGTGGCCGATAAGTATTTGTGCTGAAGTAGGTGAACGACCGGATCGGTAAGCGATACTGCGACTGTTTGAGTCAGGCGATCGCCCGTCTATTTCTGCTCAAAGGCGGATAGACAATGGCTCGTAAGCTCGATATATTGTTGCCTAAATCGAGCATCGATGAAAGAAGAACGATCGATTAATCGATCGCAATCGAGAGTCGCGAGCGCACGATTGACTAGATCTTGTCAATCCGAAATAACAAAAGTATACTCGGAATATATCGCAAGCGAGTAAGATGGCTGAAAGTATTTAACATGCTCATGTTACTATCTAGTAAAATATAGAAGACATACTTAGAGTCAAATTTATGTCAGCATTTGAGCTGACACTTTTAATAGAGATGTTGCCATCTCCAAGTCAGTCACACAATATTTACGCGTCAGATCGTTAAAATTTGGGAAACTTCCAGTATGAAGAAATTAATGTGGTATGTCAGTTGTTGTCTAATGCCCCTTGTCGGTGCATCAGCCGCTCATGCTAGGCCCGATATCAAACACAGCGCCAAAGCCATCACTGGTGATGCAGCTAGTTTGGGTAAACTATCAACTACAGATTACCACTCGGAGCTAAAAGCTACTCCAATGGTTGCTAGCGATATTCTCGCTCAATCGCCACCCCCACCCCCAACGCCCACAGAAGTACCCAGCGCACCTGCTGGAGGCACGAGTCCCAGCGCACCGCCAGCGCCGATCCCCGGTACGCCACCAACAACGCCTGCCAATCCCAGCGATAGCAAAGACATCCAAAATCAGCTAGACACGATTAAAAATAATCAGAATCAGCAAGCTGATGCAAATGATTATAATCCCAAGAGTTCTCCCGCTTTTGCGATCTTCAATCCCGTAGGGTTTGGTGCCGATCGTAACTTGGTGTTCTTCTCCGTTGACTATCAATCTCGCACTAGATATACCAATACTTCAGACGGTGCAGCCGGACTAGGTATCGGTCTAGGCGACGCTCGTGAATCAGTCGGGGTCGAGTTATCCTATAGTATCAATAGCTTTGGTTCCAGTGCTGCATTTGGTAGTGGTGCATTCAATGCCAAAGTTCACAAACGGATTGCGGAAGATACTGCTGTCGCCATCGGTTGGAACCAATTTGCCAAGGTTCAGTTTGGTGCTGGTAACAATAGCAACAGCGTCTCAGACTATCCCAATAATTCCTACTATGCAGTTGCTACCAAGATCCTCCGCACGCGTGATGACATCAACGACCCATTCAGTCGTCTGGCTTTAACTGCTGGTGTTGGTAGTGGTGTATTTTTACCATTCGACGAGTTTGGTGGCCTCGATCGTAGCGGATTAAACGTGTTTGGTTCTGTCGGCGTCCGGATCGCTAGACCTGTTAGTGCCGTCGTAGAATGGACGGGACAAGATCTCGCTGCTGGCGTTTCAGTCGCACCGTTCGAGAATTTCCCCCTCGTAATCACCCCGTCTTTCCGCGACATTGCAGGAATTGGTAATTCTACAAACCCAAATGTTGCCCCTGGTAATCGTGGCGGTGGTGCTAGATTT
>NZ_JANLWO010000466.1:0-8141 GCF_031364565.1 Chamaesiphon sp. OTE_20_metabat_361 | reverse complement strand
GCGGAGGCTAGAGAGCCAATTCAGGTGGAGCAGGAGCTGGCAAATTTAGCCCAAGGCTGCGAACTGGCGATCGCGGCTGGTTTGCGGGTGAATGCGGGACACGGACTGACTTATTGGAATGTCCGCCCGATCGCGCTGCTACCCGGTATGGAAGAATTAAATATCGGCCACAGTATCATCAGTCGATCGGTACTCGTCGGGATCGATCGCGCCATTCGCGAAATGAAAGCCGCTATGTTTGGAGTTATTTACTAGTGATGGGAGATGGGAGATGGGAGATGGGAGACTGGGAGATGAAGAATTGTTCATTACCTTTCCCCTTTCCCCCTTTCCCCTTTCCCCCCTAAAACCTAAAACCTAAAACCTAATATGAAAACCTACTACTACCTAGTCGCCAGTCAAAGATTTCTGAGAGAGGAAGAAGATCTCGATGAAGTGTTTTCAGAGCGGATTCGCAATTATCAAGAACAAAAGAAAGAAATTGACTTTTGGATTATCGATCGACCAGCTTTTTTGGATGCTCCAGAATTAGCTAGTATCAAGGCTAAAATTCCCCAGCCAGCTACAGGAATTATCTCTACTAATAAACAGTTTATTACGTGGTTGAAACTGCGTTTAGAGTTTGTGATAACGGGTGAATTTTTAGCTCCATCGGCGACTATTCCCGATCCACTGGCAATCGCAGCGGTTTAAATTGTAGGATTCAGTTGTGGATATCCGATTTCTTGAAAAGATCGGGTAGTTTATTCACAAACGATCGGTATTAAGTAAGTCGGCATAATTATTTTAAACACTAGAATTACATACGATCTATGTGGTGGGCATTGCCCACCCTACTGGGACGACACGACTAAAACTGTGGGCATTCAGAACGCTGAAAAATACAACTAGCAATATTTTGAACGATCGCTTTACCCACAGTTTTAGTCGTGTCGTCCCACTACTATCCTGAAATTGTTTGGCTTTCTCCTGAAGGAGACGTTACCCGATTGAGTAAAGTATCGAAACGCCCGATCGAAATGTTGACACTTGGGTTGTGCTATTTATCATGGGTGTCATGACTAAGCGGATCGGCCGCCAATCTCGCTCAAACTAGCTTCTACCCGCGCAATTTCTAGGCGAGTTTTAATCACCGAATCGGGATTGAGGCTGATCGAATCGATACCTTGTTCTACTAGAAAGCGGGCAAATTCTGGATAGTCACTGGGGGCTTGTCCGCAGATGCCGATTTTCTTGCCGTTGGCTCTGAAGGTAGCAATTGCCATTTTGACCATCGCCATCACCGCTTCATTGCGCTCGTCAAAAATGTGGGATACTAGTTCTGAATCGCGATCGAGTCCCAATGTCAACTGAGTCAAATCGTTCGAGCCGATCGAGAAACCATCGAAGATTTGGGAAAATTCAGCCGCCAGGATGACGTTGCTGGGTACTTCGCACATCATATAGACTTCTAGCCCATTACCCTGCACTAAGCCATTGGCAGCCATTTCTGCCAAGACGCGGCGACCTTCAGCGGGGGTTCGACAGAAGGGAATCATCGGAATGATATTCATCAAGCCCATTTCTTCACGCACCCGCTTCAATGCTTGGCATTCCAGCGCAAAAGCAGCTCGATAGGTGGGGTCATAGTAGCGCGAAGCGCCGCGCCAGCCAATCATCGGATTCTCTTCATGGGGTTCAAATTGACGACCGCCTAACAGGTTGGCGTACTCATTGCTCTTGAAATCGGACATCCGCACGATCGCGGGACGAGGATAAAAGGCTGCGGCAATTGTGGCGATGCCATGTGCTAGTTTATCGACAAAGAAATCTGGCTTGTGGGGATAGCCCAACGTCAGCTTGGCAATCTCGCGTTTGACAGTTGCATCTGCGAGCAGATCGAAATTTAGTAATGCCAAAGGATGCACCTTGATTTGGTTGGCAATAATAAACTCCAACCGTGCTAAACCGACACCATCGCAAGGAATCGCCGCCAGTCCCAGCGCGGCATCGGGGTTGCCGACATTCATCAGGATTTGGGTGTGGGTGGGCGGTAACTGGCTCAATTGGGTCTCGATGACTTCAAATGGCAACAAGCCATCATCTACTCGCCCGATGTCACCCTCGGCGCAGGAAACAGTGACCGCTTGCCCTGTGGAGATCGCCGTAGTCGCATCACTACAGCCAACGAGCGCCGGAATCCCCATTTCTCTGGCAATAATCGCCGCATGACAGGTACGTCCGCCTTGATTGGTGACGATCGCGCCCGCCTTTTTCATAATCGGCTCCCAGTCTGGATCGGTTTTATTTGTCACCAGGACTTCTCCCGGCTGGAATTGGGCGATTTGATGGACATCAAAAATTACCCGTGCCGATCCTTGCCCGATGCGTTCGCCGACTGCGCTCCCGATCGTCAGAGCAGGGATGGTAGATTGGTGAGGCGATGTGAACCGATAGCTGCGGAGGATATTGGCGGATTTCTGGGACTGGACTGTTTCGGGACGCGCCTGAACGATGTATAGCTGTCCGGTTTCACCATCTTTTGCCCACTCGATATCCATCGGCGTATATATGCCCCGCACGGCTGAATAATGATCCTCAATAATTACCGCCCACCGCGCCAATGTGAGAATTTCATCATCCGAGATCGCGAATTTAGCACGATCGGCTTCAGTAACGGGCACGTTTTTGGTCAGTTTCGATCCGCCCACATCGTAAACCATCTTCATCGCTTTACTCCCCAGCCGTTTTTGGAGAATCGGGCGAAAACCATCGGCGAGCGTGGGTTTAAACACCAAGAATTCATCAGGATTTACCGCGCCCTGGACGACATTTTCACCCAAGCCATAAGCCGCACAGATGGAAGCCGCGTTCCTAAATCCGGTTTCGGGATCGATCGAAAACATCACTCCTGAAGCAGCTAAATCCGATCGCACCATCTTTTGGACTCCCACCGAGAGATCCACATTTAGATGGTCGAATCCCCGCGTTGCCCGGTAGGAAATCGCTCGATCGGTAAAAATCGAGGCAAAGCATTTATGACAGGCTTCAAGCACCTGCTTGACCCCGTGGACGTTCAAATAAGTTTCCTGTTGTCCGGCGAAACTAGCATCGGGTAAATCTTCAGCGGTAGCACTCGATCGCACCGCTACGTCGGTATGATGCAGACATTCGACTAGATCGGTGTGAATTGGGGCGAGGAGATCGCCATCTGCACCAGAGCCATATCGATCGCAAAGTTGGGTATAAGCATTCGCGATCGCTAGTTCTAATTCTTGCGGGAACGGCGCATTCAACATCAACGATCGCGCCTGTTCGCCAATCTGGCGCAGATTTTGGAGATTATCGACATCCAAGTCGGCAAAAATCCGCTGAAGTTTAGGCTCTAAACCTGCTTGGGCAATAAAATAGCGATAAGCCGCCGCAGTGCTGGCAAATCCATTCGGCACATTCACTCCTTTGGACGCAAGTTGCCCGATCATTTCTCCCAGTGAGGCATTTTTACCACCCACCAGCGGGAGATCGTCGATACCAACTTCATCAAACCACAGAATAAACGCTCGATCGCGAGCTATTTCGGTCATCAATGTGGGAGCGGTACCGAGCATAATTCAGTCCTCTAGTGGCGATGATATTTTAGTCTAGACTGAGAATTTGAGGAAATTGTGAGGAAGGTCCGCGATCGATTCGGACTTCGAGCGATCGCGGACGATATGTGAGAATAAAATCTCTCACTCGCTGGTAGTTTTTTTTGGTTGTGAGTCCGATACAACCCGATGTACCATCTTCTTTTTTATCTTTATTAAAACTTGGATCCCAGTGAATACCCAGAGCAGTGCGTCTCATCCGGCGATCGAAACCAGGCTTGGGAAAAATCGGTACCATCGTACCGCCGACTTCAGCAATAGTGCCAGCAACTACTCGCGCTGATATCGAATAAGAACCATCTGGTAATGGTGCTTCTGTCTGGCTTTGATAACGATTTCTAGCTTGCGTAAATCCTCTGCCACTAACAGCATCGAGTTGAAAGGTAGAGCTTGATGTTTTGTTTCGATAGGCTGTCAATTGATAAATAGGGTTCTGAAATTTACTATAGGGATGGCTGGGAGCTTTGCTTAAAACTAGACACGGAAAGGATTTGCAAATAGCATTTTTGGGAGAACGAGCGGCAATATTACCGACATCTTCCGAGTGAGTAGGCTGAAGATCGTCGGCGATTGGATCTTGAGGTGCTGCATCCGATTTCAATTGCAGGTTGGCAAGCTCGGTAGCTGGTTTTCGAGCCAAATCTGCGATCGAGTTCAATGAGTTGACATCAGGTACTGGCGCAGGAGAGCTAACTGTGACAGTTTTGACATCTGGACTACCGATCGGCGCTGTGGATGGGATAACGATCGGTAATCGATCGAGGTTTTGTCCGGGTGCTGTCTGCTCGGCGACAGCCATCGGTGCTAGATCGATCTTTGCAGTAGGAGATTTGGAGCTACAACTGACGGCAGATATAGCGATGAAACTCCACCCAATTCCAGCAGCAATTAAAACCTTAGACATATATTGAGATTGTGAAGAGGCGATGTTTATAACTACTCACCATCGCTAGCATCATATTCAGATACACTATTTCTACGTGTTTTCCGCAAATATCCGGAACTTTCAGAAAAACTAGCCGTAGCCCAGTGGCTACATAGTAGATGAATGGTTACTTTCAGTATGCCCACACTGAAGCTAAATATTTTTGTTGTCGCAGGAAGCTAGATGTAGGCTAGTAGAGTATTTGAGACAAATAAAACCATCATTTTGAAAGCGATCGAACAACTGCTCTAGGTCTAGTATCAGTCGATCTAGCAAGGTTCCTTCCTTTGGGGTGTAAGAATTACTCCGCACCCGCCCGATTAATCCGGCTAAATCCAATTCTTGATAATTGGCAAAAGTAGCTAATCGGACATTGGTAAAATGTGGACTAACTAACAGTGGTTGTGCCGAGTCAGAGCGTTTGTGAATCGCTGGATCGACAGATCCAGAGACGGTTAAGTTACTATATTCAGTTGTAAAAGCATCTTCTTTATCCCGATTATTCCAAACCAATGTTAACCGTCCCGTCGATTTGAGAATGCGCTGAAACTCTAGTAAAGTCGGTGTCGGATCGAACCAGTGGAAAGCTTGAAAACAGGTGACTAAATCGACTGAATCATCCTCAATCCCCGTCGCCTCGGCTTTGCCATCGCGAAATTCTACCAAGGGATGCGGTTTTGCCGCCGCGCTCATCGCGGCATTCGGCTCGATGGCGAGTACTCGGACACCGCGCTCGGCTAACAACCGCGCAGAAATGCCCGTACCTGCACCAATATCAGCGGCGACAATCGTTGCCGCATCTAACCCATCCAAAATGGTGTCAATGACTGCGGCGGGGTAGCTCGGTCGATATTTGACATAATCGGCTGCTCGATCTGAAAACCGATTGAGTGGATTGAGTGTATGCAGTGCGCTGGGATTGGTATTAGTTTCGCTCATGGTATCGATCTACAAGTAACGAATTTCGATCTTATCTAAAAAATCGATCTCGTGGACTACTGAATTTCTATTTGAATGTCGTATTTATCCAATAGTCCTGCTATACCCGATCGAGAGAACTTAGCTTTTTTAATGCGGTTTAATTCGGGGTCGATTGAGTAATTAATCGCAGTCCGCAAGTCAGCTTTTTCCAGAACCGTGTCTTTAAACATCGCTCCCGTCAAATCGCAGTCATCAAATACGGCAGAGCTAAGATCGCATTCGGTAAAGTCTACTTCATAAAGTTGAGAGTTTTTAAATATTGTCTGCTTGAGTTTGACCCGCTTCTTCGTAGGCGATGTTGTATCGACAAACGAAGAGCGATCGAGTATGCAGGTATTGAAGCTCACTGCAAATCCAAATTCATTGCAGTCACCAAAATTCAGCCCTAACATTTTGCAACTTTTAAATTTAATATCTTTCAATGCTGTTTGAGTAAGATTTGCCAAGCTGAGGTTGCAGCCTGAGAATTCACATTCCAAAAATTTAAACTCGGAAAGATCGGCATATGAAAGATCGCAGTTGAGGAAGGTGCAATATTCATACTCACCTTTGCACAATGGGTTTTGAGTGAAATCTATTTTGTCAAAAGTTTCTTCTTCTATAAATACCTGTTCCATAATTTCTCCATGTTGTAAACGAAAACTTGTTCTTTACTAAAAATAATGGCTCTACCAAACCGATCTAATTTCGAGAAGCTATCGAGCGATCTCGCTAAACCATTCATCTACACCAAACCCCATGCTGCGGCTGAGTTTCAACGTCGATGCCAATTGGAGAGCGGCAGTTTTGCCTACGCTAGTCTCCAGCACTGATGAAAAAACTACATCGAGCTGGTGACGTGCGATGAAATCGCCTAACCGCCACGGAAATCCGGCGATTCCTGGCTTGATGACATAAATACCGCGCCACCCAGCAGCGTAGACGGCTTCGATCCGATCGCAGGTCGCGACAGATTCATCTAGGGCGATCGGGGTATGATATTTTTGGGCTAATTCGATCGTCCGATCGATCTCATCTACGCCCAGCGGTTGCTCGATAAATTCGATCCGCGCTTCCTGGCTACAAGTTTCTAACCACTGCTCGGCGAGGGGATAAGTTAAACCACCATTGGCATCGAGTCGGAGTTTGGCAGCAGCGGGTAAAGCTGCGATTAATTGTCTCCAGATTGGCATCTCCTGGGCGATCGGCAGTACGCCAATCTTCCATTTGAAGGTGGAGTATCCTTGGGCAGACAAAGCCTGTAATCGCTCGATTGCTGCCGTTCCTGAAGGGAGCAACGCGCTCATATCCAGAGGCGATACCGCAATTGACGGCTGAGGATCGAAAGCAATGAGGGCACTCCCAAACCCAAATTGACAGGCGGGTAAAGTATCGGGGATTCGATAAATTTGGGCGGTAGTAATCTTATCGCCGAGCTGTTGACACCAGGATAGTGCCTGCTCGATCGATTCTGAACCAAACCACGGTATCGGTGCGATCTCGCCTTGATAGGATCTCCCCGCACCATCTGTCAGTGTAATAATTATCCCCGCTCTGATTTCCCAGCTCCCATGACTAGTTTTCAACGGTTGTCGAAAGGGACGTTGATAAGTTGAATAGGTAAATTGGTAGTGGATAGTGGATAGGGGATAGTGTGAATAGTGGATAGTGGATAGTGAATAGTGGATAGTGGATAGAAAAGTAGGGTGGGCAGTGCCCACCGACTAGGTTTCAGGCACAACCTATTTCATAAATAATTGCACCTACCTAATTATTTACTTCTTATTTAGCGATCGCAATATTGGTTTTACCAGAACGATTTTTTATCGCGATCGAGACGCTCTCTAGATGTAGGCTTGAGATAATTGGGAGTCGGTTTTAGATCGGCAGCGGTAAGTTTTAACTTGTAGGCAAACGGTCGATCGCTCTGCGAAACTAGGACAAATTCATGATAGCCATTAACACTAGTTTTACCAGACCAATTATTAGTTGAAGCGGTGGTAAGGATGGCGGGAAGCCTGGACGTGGGTGGATAAATTGAGAGCTTAGTAGGTGAGTCGGCTTGAATATCGATCGCGATATCTTGACCGCCAGCTAAACTAGCTATGTACACTTTACCTACTCCCGGTTGGAGTGTGCCGCTGACTGTACCGTTATTGCCACCGACAGGAAAAACAATTTCCGACATCGCTTGTTGTGCCCCAATCGCTTGAACTCGGTCGAACATGGTGGCGAGATAGATTTGCCCCATTGGGGTTGTGAGAAATCGATCGAATCCCAGTCCCAATTTCTGAGCCGAATATTCAGTAATCGACCGATATTTGGCATTGGTTAGCTCGATTAAGGCGCGTTCGCTTAGATGTAATTTATTAATTTGTGCTTTCCAATTCGATCGATCTCTATCACTATATTGACCGATTCTTTGGATGGCATCGCTACTGAGATGCTGAGTTAATTTACCACCTAAATCGTTGGCGATCGTCTCTACTTGGGTGCGGACTTGAGTATCGCCAGTTTTGACTGTCTGAATTTGGGGATTTTGGCTGATAAATACTTGTGTGACGGCATTACCGTAGGCTTGAGTATTGACGCCTTTACCGACTAGAACGGTGGGAAATGGTGGTGCGAGG
>NZ_JANLWO010000726.1:0-9540 GCF_031364565.1 Chamaesiphon sp. OTE_20_metabat_361 | reverse complement strand
TTCGACGAACAAGACGCAGCTTACAAAGAGTCCGTCTTACCCAAAGCTGTCACCAAACGGGTCGCAGTCGAAGCAGCTTGCAGCCTTGGCTGGCACCGCTTCATCGGACTCGACGGTGGTTTAGTCACAATCGATCGTTTTGGTGCCTCGGCTCCTGGTGGTGTAGTCATGGAGAAATTTGGCTTCACCGTCGATAATGTCGTTGCTACTGCTAAAAAAGTTTTAGGTTAATTCAGCTAACAAGTTTAACCTAGATTTAAAGGTGGGCTATGGCTCACCTTTTTTGTTTTTAACATCGCGATCGACAACAGACATATCGTTAGCGTTTGGCGTTTATCACCATTATCCCACCGCAGCCATAAACGACCGTTGTGGTTTTCGATTTGAATCTTCATCAAATTAACTCTATTAAGTAAAGCGATCGGTTGGCAATGCTCAAAGATGTTTCTCAATACTTACCAATGTCATTTTTTTATCAGACTTTACCGATATTCATGCGGCAGCAAGGGGCATCATTAGAAACAGTTGGCGCATTGGAGTTGTTAGCATTACCTTGAATGTTAAAATTTTTATGGTCGCCATTAGTCGATCGATTCAGCCTCGATCGCCTCGGCTGGCGATCGTGACAGGTGCGATGATGCGACCGTTATTAATCGATCTCAAGTTTAGTCTGACTGAGATCGGTCAAATTATTGGAGTTGTTAGTTGCAGTGCAGGAATTATTGGTTCATTTGTCGGTGGATCGATCGTCAATAAATGGGGTGTAGAAGGACCATTATTTGTTGCGACTGGTCTATGTCTATTGAGTGTTTTGCTCGTTCAACAATGGAATGCAGGCGGGCAAAAATTACAAAACAAAAGTGATAATGGTAGTATAAGTTGCGAGTTATAATCTTAGAAGTTTGTTAGCAATCGATATCACTTTAATCCTGCGAAGGTTGAGGATATAAATGTCTGGTTAATTTCTGATTTTTGCCTAAATGCTGAGTGACAATTTCCTTGGCAACATCAGGAGTTACTCGTGTATACCAAGTATGTTCACGATCGCGATCGTCGCCCGAATAAAAGACAATCGGCCCCATTTTACAGACTTGCAAACAGCCAGCCGCAGTTAAATCTACATCCAGATTAGCTGCTTTTAATTCTACGGCGATCGCATCATAAACCGACTGCCAATCGCGACCATTATTACACCGAGTGGATCGACAGACAGAAATATAAGGACGAGTCAAAGGATTGGTTTCATAGGGAATATCTATTGTCCCCAGCACATAAATCTGGCGCAGATTTTCGTACACTGCTAGCTTGGTGAGATCTGGTTGATGTTCTGGCAAAAAGTCTTCACCTTCACCCAAAAATGGATTAGGCAAAAAGATCGTCATCATCTTTTCGCCTTCCCCATTCCAGAACTGAATGCCCCAGCTTTGTGCCTTGCCTTGGGCGTTTAATTGTCGATATAATGCTGCTCGACTAACTTGCCGCGCTTGACGGAGTGCTGGAGAATTGGTGCGCTCCGGGCCACCTTGGTTTTCGCCAATGCACAGGTGCATGTGCCAGCCTTGGGAAATTACAGTGAGATATCCATCATACATCCAGCAAGCTTTGGGTGCAGCCTCAAATTCTAACTCTAAGACGCTACCATTAACGACATGACCTAATCCCAATTCTTGCCAATGTTCTTGAAATAGAGAATGCAGCATCGGCCCCAACACATCGAAGGTAGCCGGAAAGTCTTCATACTCGGATGAATTGTCTGCATCGAGTCGTTCTAGATCGATTTTATTTAATGGTGTCACCCGCCGCTGGAAAATATCAGACTTCATCTATCTTCATCACTAACTAACTTAAACTATTACCTATTGCCTATTCTTATTACTGCCTCTTAGTCGCAATTCCCATCTTCACTCCTGGAATTTGGCGAACTCGATCCATCACCGCAACTACTTGTCCATGACCGACTTTTTCATCGGCATTAATTACTACTAGCGACTCTTCATTTTTATTACCTAGTGCTTGAATTTTGGGCGTTAAGCTAGCCAAATCTGTCGGTTGACGATTGAGGGCGATCGCACCTTGAGGATCGATCGTCACCACGATTTTGGTTTGGTCTTGAGTTTTGCCAGAACTCGCACCAGGCAGATTGACGGGCAATCCTTCTGTTCGACTTAGTAATAGGGATGTCATTACAAAGAAGGTCAAAATCGCGAAAATCACGTCCATGAGTGGCACGATATTTACTTCGGGCGCACGATCGTCGGTATCGGTTAGTAGTCGCATGTTTTTAAAATCACGAGCGATGAAATGAATATTAAAGTCAGTAGAAGTAATCGATCGATTACCCCTACTTTAAGATCGAACTATAGTTGCAAATCTATTTAACCAACGATGCTTACTGTTGCCAATTACGACGGTGAATGAGTTCTAATTGACCTGTGGATTCTTGAATTTGAGACATTTGTCGTTGATACAATGCCCGAAATAGATTCGCACAAAGAGAAGCCATCACGGCGACAACTACGCCTGTTGCCGTACTAATTAAAGCTTCGGCAATACCGCCGACGACGTTATTTGCACCCGCCCCAGCACTCTGACCGATTTTTAGGGAAGAGAATGAAGCAATTAAGCCTGTTACGGTACCCAAAAGCCCCAGCAGTGGGGCTAATCCAATAATGGCATCAAAAATATCAATAAATCGGCGTAAGATCGGAATTTCGGCATGAGCTTCGCTCTCTAGTGCCAACCGAAATTCATCAGGTGTCGCATCTTTTAGGCCGATTGCCGCCATAAAGATTCTGGCGATCGGTAGATCTTGTTCGCGTTCTAGTCGATCGATAACTAGTGGCGATCCATTCTGATATAAATCTAATACTGCCCTAATCATTGGTTTCTCTCTGCGACCGATTTTAGTCCAGAAATATAGCCTTTCAATCCCAAGAGCGATCGTGAGGATCGAACCAAACAGCAGGGGATACATTACCGCGCCACCTGCATTAAAAGTTTTAATAAAGTCCATAATTATTGCATTTTTCCTGCTTTCCAAGTTCCTTCTATTTTACTACCATTGGCAGCAGTTAAGACTCCTTTGCCTTCCCGATCGCCATCTTTAAATTCGCCAGTAAATTGTTCGCCACCTTTGTATTTACAGGTAGCTTTACCATTTAGCTCGCCATTGCTAAATTCTCCCTCACAACGATTTCCACCTGTAATGATTACACCTTTACCGACAAATTTACTATCTTTAAATTCTCCAGTATAACTGTCTCCATTTTTAAATTTATAGGTGCCAGTACCATTGAATTTTCTCGCCGCAAAATCACCAGTATAGTTGTCGCCACTAACTAGAATTAAGGCTCCTTTGCCACTGGGGGTACCATTAATAAAGGTACCAGTATAAGTATTACCATTTTTATATTTGCGAGTCCCTGTCCCCGCAAATTGTCCGGCTTTAAATTCACCTGAATAAGTACTCTTATCGGCAAAAGTCATCACACCTTTACCATCTGGCTTATCGTTAGCTAAATTACCTTGATAACTATTTCCATTTTTGTATTCGCAAGTACCAGCTCCATTGAGTTGAGTATTTGTAGCAATTCCGGTACAGCGATCGCCATTTTTAAAGGTAAATGCACCTTTACCTGCGGGATCTCCATTTTTGAATTCGCCCTGATAACCGCCGCCACCCGCCGCGATATAATTACCGATGCCATTGGGTTCGCCCTTGACAAAATCGCCTTCATATCGATCGCCATCTGGATAAGTTCTGATTCCTTTACCCTCAATTTGACCGTCTTTAAATGCGCCTTGATAGCTGCCGCCAGCGGCGAATGTATACTTACCAGTCCCAGAAAATTTACCGTCTTTGAAAGAGCCAGTATAGGTATCTTTACTAGCATATTTGCAAGTGGCTTGCCCGTTTAAAACTCCTCTACTCACTTCACCCTCGCATTTACTCCCATCGGGCAATGTGATGCTGGCGGCGATCGCGTGATGAGATTGAGATAGTGAGACTGCAACTCCGATTGCACTCGTAATTAATATTTTGAAATAACTCATATAACCCAAACAACTTTTATCGAATAAATATTACTGTATTAGTACTAAAAATGCCCAACGTTAGCGATCGAATTTAATAGTAATAGCAGTCTAATCATAGTAAGATATTCGCCTTTACTACTCGTTCTACTACTTTCCCTGGGGGGCTAAATTGCATTTGTTTGACTCCATTAATCACTACTCGATCGATCGTCGAATTACCGCTAGATTTGGTGATACTCGCACTAGTGACATTACCGCTGGGATCGATGGCGATCCTGATCCGTAATTTATCTTTGCCACCATCGCGATCGTCTAAATCTGTCAGTCCGCTAATTTCGCATCTGTTGATACATTGCAAGCCAAATGCTTTCCCACCAGCGTCGTCACTGCTGGTATTCCCTGGATTTGGTTTCAAGCCAGCACCTGGCTCGGCTCTGGCACCGCGCCAACTATTGCCTGGAGTGACACCGCTAGGTTCACCATCACTTCTAGTAGTAATACTAGAAGTATTCCCAGCTAATCTAGTGCCTAGCTTTCCGCCGCCAGTAGGTTTATTTGCCAATCCTGACTGGTTGTTACTGGAGCCTGCAAAATCGTCATTGCTGGGAGCCTTGACTTTGCTGGGTGCGACGTTACCAAAGTTGTCATCACTGGCAGTATTACTACCAGGCGTATTCCCAGCTAATCTATTGCCTAGTTTTCCGCCGCCAGTAGGTTGCCCCGCCAATCCTGACTGGTTGTTGCTGGAGCCTGTAAAGTCGTCGGGGGTGGGTGTTTTAATTTTGCTCGGTGCGACTTCCCCAAAATCTTGTTCTGGAGTTGGTGCGGGTGTATCTGTCGATCTCGCAAGTTGGCGATTGGGTGAAGTACTCGCCAACCCTGATTGATTTTCACCGATGGGCGTTCCCGGCTGAGGCTCTGTGACTATTTTCTGCTGTTGCGGTGGAGGGGTAGTAAAAGTCGGCGATTTTACTACCTTTTGCTTGGGTGTTACCGGAGTTTCTGCTAGCGGTTGCGCTGGTTTGAATAGTTCGTCAGGAAACTCTGGAGCTACCACTTTTAATGGCGGTTCGATAGACTTGGGTGCAGGTTTACTAGCAGGTTTAGTGGGAACTCGTTCGCGTGGCGTCGGCTTCGCCGGATCGATGAAGTTATCGAGTGCTGATGCTGTCTTGACGATCGGGGCTGGTTTTTGCGCTACCTGGGCAGGTACTTTGGCGATCGGCACTGGTTTAGCTGGAGCTGTTTTTGGCTCCAGTGTCGCGGGTACCTTAACGATCGGGACTGGTTTTGCCGCCTCTGGCTTTGGCTCTACCTTTGTAGGAGCCTTAACGGGGGCTACTGTTGGCTGTGGCGCAGGTTTTGCTGGTGGCTGCTCAGTCTCGACATCTACCATCGTAATTTCCATCGGTTCGTCGATCGCGGCGGTGGGCTGCCACCAATGAGCGACTCCAGCGATCGCCGCAATGTGGAACGCGATCGAGCCACCCACCCCAGCCAGCAAGATAGTCAGCAGATTTTTGTCGGCATTCCGTCTGGATATAGCACTGAAACTCGATTGTTCCATAATTGTTGGAATTTATACAGCTATGATTGATTACTTTGGCTAGCGATCGTGTAACTCACTGCCATGTCGATTCTCGCGTCTAGCAGAGGCTATGCCAACGGCTGGTATAGTGAAGCAGCGATCCAACCAATCCACCAATTGACTGCGATCGAGCGATTGCGTCCGAGTCACGCTCCAAACTTGAATAGCCGCAGTGGGCGTGTCTACTGTCACTAATAAGAGTTGCCCAGTGGAACACTTACAAGGAATTTTCAGCTCTTGAAGACGGCGATGTATCTGCCAGCGCTCGCCCCAGGCTATATCGACGATCGAGATCCAGTCTGAGTAATTTACTTGTTCCATTTTAATTGGGATTCTCGTTCCGTAAGCGCAAAGCGCAGGCGTTGCCAACGCGTTGGCGTAAGCCTGCCTTGTGCACAGCGTTTGCCTTAGCAAAGAGGCTACGCCAACGATGCTTTTGCTTAAATTCAGAATACCTTAAATGATAATTAGAAGCAACAAGTTGATAGCTATGTTAGCACCAGGCGACATCAATTAGAGCTAAAAATCTTTAAAAATCTCTGCTAGCCTAGATTGTGGGCGAATGAGTCGCGCCGGAGCTGTTACTAACTTTTATCAATAGTACATCTTATCGATCGAGCAGCTCAAATGAGATGTGAGCAGGTTTACAGCACGTCCCCCGACCCAAACTACTCGTGCTAAGATACTTAACTAAGACTGCTTTGTTAAATCAATCGATGACGATTAGCTGTAAAAATATCGAATAGTCTGGTTAAAAAGTTAACCTTAAATAGAAAGCGAGAAATTTATGACAACATCACAGAGCTTAATGCGTGGATTTGGTGAAGTCGGAGCTAACGTCGTGGGATTGGATCTTACGGTAACTGAGCCAGTGTGTGAGGGCTTAAATATCGCTTTGGCAAGTTTTCAGGCTTTATACTTGCAATATCAAAAACATCACTTTGTCGTAGAAGGCGCAGAATTTTACTCGCTGCACCAGTTTTTTGAAGATGGCTACGAGCAACTCAAAAGTCACGCTCATGATGTTGCCGAACGCTTGGATGGCTTAGGCGGAGTCCCTGCGGCGAGTTTTACCAAATTGGCAGAACTTTGTTGTTTCACCCCTGAAGCCGATGGTGCCTTTAACTGTCGGACGATGTTAGAAAATGACTTGGTAGGCGAACAAGCAATTATCGCGCTGATCCGCAGCCAAGCTAGTCAAGCTGAAAGTTTGGGCGATCGGGCAACACTGCATTTATACGAGCAAATTCTGCTAAAAACCGAAGAGAGAGCCTATCATATCGGTCACTTTTTGGCTCCTGATACCTTGGTCAGATCTTTGAATTAGCAGATCTCCGATCGCACCAACCTTCCTTTCTTAGTAGGGGCAATGTCTTATGTTGTCTTGTCTCGCATAATCCGGGAACGGCGCATCGAACGCGTGGCGGGGCTAATTCCAGGGATCGAAGTCGATGGTGGTGCCAAACCATTTGCCGGACATCCCGACGAACTCGTGACTGACGGTTTGGATGGATGGTTTGGACGATCGATTTAGTTGGTTTAGCACGAGAATGCTCGCTAAATCTTAGGAAATTCGCTCTCACTTAATTTGGAATGCAATTACCGTGTATTAATTTATTATCACTCAGTTCTTGTACCAAACAGATTCCTTATCTAGGAACTGGAATCGCCAGTGAAGATGGGCAGATAAATCATGGTTTCAAAAACCTCACTACTTATCCAGAATTAATTGATGCTATTCCCGAACTAACTGCGGATCGAGCATTGAAGGATTTGGTGAGTTCTTTGAATACTAGTAATAGCCGATTTTTTACAACTGGATGCTTCAGTCAGACGATCGATGAAAAATCTAGCTATCGGCATTATGGCTATCTGGAATTTTCTTGGAATTGTCAGGTTTGTATCAGGGATGCGATTAACTATTTTTCGCTATTCTTTCATTTTCAACAGTTTTTATCCGAACATCAGTAGCAGGGGTAACGGGAGTGCAAGTCAAGCCCAAAGGACAAGCCGAAGCCCAATTGCTGCCCGTAGAAGGGGCGTTTATCTATCAAAGTGGCTCCAAACCGATTACCGATTTTGTGGGGGGTCAGGTGGAGCTAAATGCCGATGGTGGGATTGCGGTAGATGAATTGATGGCAACGAATGTCGAGGGAGTTTGGGCGATCGGGGATATTCGGAATACACCGTTTAAACAGGCGGTGGTAGCGGCTGGAGATGGCTGTATTGCGGCGATGTCGATCGATCGTTTTCTCAATCGGCGTAAGTCAATCAAGCCCGACTGGGATCATTCTTAGCGAAAAGTCGGCAACAGTAGATCGCTGGTATCGCCCAGAAAAATTCGGCTGGATCGATTAGGCTTTGCCTACGCTTCGCGATCGAGTGCATACTGTTGTAAATAGTTCGCCGACATCAATTTTGGTATTGTCAAAAGGTGCATTTTAGTAATTGACATAGCACGATCGACAGGGAGCATCCCACTTTTCACTCCCTTGCGCCCTCACCCGGAAGCTTCGCATCCTGCCCTCGCCTCTGGCTCTGGCTCCCCTCTGTCTTGTCTCGCTGTCTTGTCGTTTTTTTATTCGGGGGGAACCCCCGAATAAAAACGCCGCTAAACCGTCGGGAAACAGAGGCGTGCGCGAGCCGCTCCCAAGTTTGGGAGACAGGGTGGTTTCATACAAGGAAAGAAAAAACATCATCAACTTGGTTAGCCCACAAACGCAAAGCTTGAGGGACAGTGCGAATACCAGCTCGACGCACTAAAGTAACGATCCAAGTGAAGAAAATTGCCCAGTTAACTGGAGCATGACCACCCAATCTGGGTGGATAATCCTCACTAAAGGTGACATCTTGCACCCAATGGAGGCGATTTTCAATTGCCCAGTGACCACGAATGAGGGTCATATAGCGATCGGCAGATAAGCTCTGACTACTCAGATAGTAGATAGTTTCAGTAAAAGGCTTCTCAGCACGAGTACCAATGCGGTGAACCATAATGACACTCTTTAAACCAATCCATTTGGTCAATAATTCGGCAGGTGCCGCAAAGACACTGACACTGCGCTCGACACTCCGACCATGACTACAATCAAGAACACTAGCGTGACTAATTGCAGTCTGAGTTTGAGCTGTTGACTCAATCGTGCGATAAAGAGTCGGTTGATTTTGTTTGACGGCAATTAGACAATGATGACCTGCGGTGTCAATAGCTTGTAATGTCGCTATTTGAGTATGTAAGGCATCGAGTGAAAATGTCTGTCCTGTTGGCAATTTGGCTAAATCACTAATTAAATTTTGAGCTACACCAATCTCGCTTTGCTTTTTATTTTGCATGATTTGGAGTTGAACTACACCTGCGGCTTGGTCGTCATAGACCGAGACCAAACTGGTGAAATTACGCTCTCTTGTATTACCGCCAGAACTAGTACACTTAATGCTTTTACCATCAATCGATAGCAATCGATTCAGTAACACTGGCGTTGTGCCTAATGCCCAGACATTAAACACTTTGACTAAGTATTGTGGTTCCACTTCGATCGCGATCCGCCTGAATGTTGAGTACGATGGTGTCGATTTTCCTGGTGGTAACTCTAATAACTCCTCTAATTGCTCTTGGTGTAATTTGGCAAAGTCCGCTAGCGATCTATATCCGATGTATCCACATAAGCTGCCGATTAGACTCATCAACAAGATTACCCATAATGAATATTTTTTGCCTTTTGCTTTCCGATGGTCTGGTATTTGCTTTAATTGTTGTGTGAGGAGCATTTAGACTAGTTTCCTTTGCGAGGTAACTTAGTCTATCCTCATTTTTCTTTTCTTGTATGAAACCACCCTGACCGCTCAAAAAATGAGTGGGGTGGGCGAGGCGCGAACAACTTCTAGGACTTAGGCGCATCTTGAGATTGAATGTATTG
>NZ_JANLWO010000612.1:0-6143 GCF_031364565.1 Chamaesiphon sp. OTE_20_metabat_361 | reverse complement strand
AATTAATAGCTCTCGAATGTATCGTTGAAGTTGCTACGCAGCCAATTTTGCCCAACGCTATCGTTTTGCATCGATCGAACTGAGTTCGACTGCGCGGAGTGGTTGGCAACTATGGCTCGATCGCCGCTGAGATTATTACAGCATTGACTGTAAATCTAAGCAATGGCGATCGGCTCGAAGATTATTTTCCAAGTAAATCAACCCGTCAACTTTGTACCGATCGAACGGTCTGAAGTTGAAACTTGGCAACCATACTCTCACGTAGTTTTGTTGACGAGTGCGATTTTCAGATAAAACTTGTGTCCGAATTATAACCTACTCGGTAGAGACTTATGAAATTTTCAGCTAAATTAACTCTTGCTCTTGCTGCTGGTTCTGCTTTATTCCCAATGGCGGCTCAAGCGTTACCAAATACTGGTACGACGGCTGCTGCGGTATCGATTAAATTTGATGGTACTTCTACAGGTAATTTCTCGATTCAGCCCGGATCGAATGCTTCTGGCGGTGGTACGGGCGTCCGCGAACTGTCTGCTGCTGTAGCAACTGGCGACACCAGTGCTGAGGCTACTGCTAGTACTTATAAAGGTGGTACTAACTCTAGTGCTAAAGGTTACAGTATGCCTGTGACTTTCTCCTACGTCAGTACTAGTGACGTGAGTAAAAAATACGATACTTCCGATCGTGTTGATTTCAACACCCGTCAAGAGAACAAATCGGACAGACTCGACACTACTACCAAAAACGCCAACTACGACAACTACAGCAACATCAATAACCAGGACAACAAAACAGCTACTAACAACCTGACTGATAACAAAAAGGCTGTCAATAACCTAACCGATGACAAAACAGCCACTAACAACCTGACTGATAACAAAAAGGCTGTTAATAACCTGACCGATGACAAAACAGCTACTAACAACCTGACTGATAACAAAGCTACCACTGACGGTAATAGCTATGGTAACAGCACGGGTAAAGGCAGCAGTAGCGTTGCTGCCAGTGATGTTGGTGCAGGTACTACGTCTAACAGTACCAAGGGTACTGCCAATAGCGGTGGCACAACTAAAACCACCAATAGCGAGTTAGCAACCAACAACAACACTACTAGCAACTTAGCAACCAACAACAATACCGACAACTCTTTCAAAACTAACAACAACACTACCAGCAACTTAGCAACCAACAACAATACCGACAACTCTTTCAAGACTAACAACAATACCACTAGTGATGTTGCCAACAGCAACGTTAATACCAGCAAAGGTGGCAACAACGACAACACTTATAAGAGTGATGTTAATAGCCAAAGCGGTAGCACAATGAACAACACCCTCAAAACTACTAACTTGAAAGAGGGTACCACAACTCTCGTTCAGTACAACTACACTGGTTCGGCGGCTGGTTTATCCTACATCCCCGCACTCGGTAAATAGAGTGGAGTTGGTGCCGATTTAGCTCGTGTGGCTCCCTTGGGAGTGCAGATGACGAGTCCTGTGTCGCTGGCTGGTGCTAATACCTAGCCATTGGCTAGCCAAACACAGAACTGAGCTGCCACCGAGCGAATTTGGAGCCAGCGGTTACTTATCAAACCAAAAAATCTACCTATCTCTAGTTTTGTTCGTGCCTGGTACAACCGAATGAACTTACTAGGATAGGTATTTTTTTCCCAACTTGCAGACAAAGGCTGTGGAGCAATAGTCGAGATCGATTTAAAACCCCCTATATATGTATTCACAGTTACCTGCATATTCTCACAATAATTATAAATTAGCCTGTTATTGCCTGACGATCGCGGGTTGGTATTTCATTTTGGGTGGTAGTGCCAACGCGCAATCGGCACCAGCGGCAATTTGGGTAAATAACGAGAATTCGATCGCTCCAGAGCAACTGGCGAGTAATACCGCTACCAATCCCGATGCGACTAGAGACAGTAGGGACAATCCGCCCGAACAGCCTGCACAGCTAGCTCCACCCGTCAATCCCCAAATTGCCCAGGTAGCACCCATCCCGACAATTATCGCGCCGCTGTTGCTCCCACCGAGCTTTCTCCCGCCCAGTCTGCCGATTATCCCGATTAATTCCGTTCTGACACCAGAACTGCTCCTCCCGCCCAATAATACGCCAGCAGTAGCGCCAATTAATGCGCCGATTGCCCCACCGCAATCGACGACAGTCAAAGATCCGCGCTTTATTATTGCCCCGCAAGTATTAGATCCCAAAGTTGTCGATCCCTTTTCGACGCAATTTATCCTCAATGGCAACAAAGTCTCGCACTTTACCACCACCGTCGTTACCACTGGCTTTGAAACTGGCAACTTTCGCAATACCGATC
This sequence comes from Chamaesiphon sp. OTE_20_metabat_361, assembly GCF_031364565.1. Taxonomy (NCBI): domain Bacteria; kingdom Bacillati; phylum Cyanobacteriota; class Cyanophyceae; order Gomontiellales; family Chamaesiphonaceae; genus Chamaesiphon; species Chamaesiphon sp. OTE_20_metabat_361. Next base: position 3,808 of record NZ_JANLWO010000612.1, on the reverse strand, counting down.
TGAGTTTTGATGTCTACAAGCTGATTGGAGCTAAGAATGTTCAGAGTGTCACCGCCGATCGGGTGGTACGGGTCAATAGTACGATGGATGTGGTGGGTATTCGCAGCATCGCCCAACATCAGGATATTGACGTTTCCGTCGCCCAACCGCAGACGCTACTAGGATTTCGCCAGCAGATTAGTTTGGATGCCGACTGTCTGGATGGTTCGGGGCGGACTTGTACATTTTTACCGGGACTGGTAATCGACGAGAGCGTCCTCGATCCCAATAAGTTACAGCCTACTAGCGTCAAAGTTACCTCTCAATTTGGCGATGTTATTTCGCCAGCATCCGTCACAGCAATTAGGGGAGATGGATTTGGGGGTGGGGCTAATGGTGAGAAATTTGGCATCGATTTAACCGTGCCAGTTGTCGGCGTAGTCGCCCCGCCCGAAGGCTCTCCACCGCCAGTATTAACAGGCGAACGCCAGGAGAAATTTCGGACTGGGGTGGCGGTAAATTACACCAGGATGAATCAGGATTTTGCGACAAATGGTGTAGAATCCACCTTGGGACGGACGATTCGATCGATCAATTATGTTAATGGCGATCGCAATCAATTAGTAAATGCGCTGACTAATGCGATCGGTCAAATCTTACCAGACTTTCAGACTAGTATCGCTCCTGGCAAACCGGGCGCGCGGATCGTCGTCAATCCCAATCTGTATCGAGCCGCCAGTGCCCTCCGCCTCCCCGATAATAGCCTGACGGTGTATCAAGGTGGTACTGGTTATGCACCGAGTTTTGGTGCCGATCCCAAAGTACCGCCCGGAGCCAGTCATCAAGCCCTATGGGTGGGGATGTCCCCAGTCGTCGAGCGCGAGTATCTGCGGGATTATCGCTACATTACCCTGCGCGAACCGCGCATCGTCGCAAATGGTGGCGGTGAAGGTGGCAGCCTCCCTGTCGATGTCAATCTCAATAATTTCGGCTTTAATTCCAGCGGCTTGCAAAATTCCTACGGACAAGGTTATGTCACCGTCTTAAATCGGGATGTCTCCCGCGTCGATACCGATACGATTCGCCAGCGGACGGATTACTATCCCCACATTAGTTTTACCGGGGCAAATCTGACTGAAAATAGCCTCTGGCGTTATTATACTGGCGCGATCGTCAATGCTGGATTCGAGCCAAAAACGACTACTAATATTAAAGCCTACGTCGGCACTGATTACGCCGTCGTCAATCCCCGAGGCTTGAGTTTTAATGTCGGTGGCATCGGCTACCTCAATCCCGATCCAGAATATTCCACCCAGCTTTTTGTCAATGCCACCCAAGCCATCCCGCTCGGTGCCAATCCCCGCAATAATATCACATTGGGAGTGAATGCCAATTATATTGTCGATGGCTCGATTACCCTTCAATCGCTGCCGATTCGTTCCGCTCAAAGCTTTGTCAATGCTGGTGTCGCTCTAAACTTCGGCGACATCTCGATCGGCGGTACGCAATTTTTTGGTAATATCTTATCCGAGTCCGTTGAAAATAAAACAATCTTTAATCTGAGCTGGAAAGTTAGCGACAGATTCAGAATAGGCGGATTTGTCAGTGCCTTCGATCGGAATATCTCGACCAATCCATTTGGGGCAAATCTCAGTTACGATCTAGATCCTAGTTCTAATTCGGCGATCTACTTAGGTTGGAATGCCGCCGAAATCGATTTCCGGCGCACCCTCGGCTCCACCGCTAATGTATACAAGGATAATACGATTAGTGTCTCGCTCCGCTATGGATTTTAGGCAGTTGACAGATATTTTGTAGGGTGGGCACTGCCCAACGTATAGGTTATAGAGCTTATTTGTTTATTTAAACTTTCCTGCATAAGATTCGTTAATTAATTGTCTCAACCTATTGGCATAGCATTTCTAGATAGCAACTTGGGTTAATTCTCAATTATCAATTATCAATTCTCATTCTCATTCTCAAATTTCAATTCTCAATTCTCAATTCTCAAATTTAAATTAGGTACACAACGCTATAGTGTTCTTCTTTTAGTTTTTTAAACTTATTTTTGTGTTGAGTTGGTTGTCTGTTGCTACACTTTGTGTAAAATAAAGATCTATATATATGATTAAACTGATAGTTTGTAACCTGGTAGTAGCATTCAAGGTGATAGAAGCTGTTATGAACAATTTGTTTAAGCAATGTTAAAAATTGAACATTTTATGCAACACAGCTTCAAGCATGCCGAATGCAGAAAAAAGTCAGAAAGGAAATCAGATAGCTTATGCTTTTGGAGAGCTCAAAGAAATGTGTAGTTTCTGAATTGGTTGCTCGTGCACATGCTGATAAAGCTCCAAGTCATGTACTTAATGTGTCCCAGACAGATATGTGTGAGACAAATTATTATAAGTCAATAATCAGTAGTAAAGGACCCAGTTGTAGAAACAAGTCAATCGTCAACCAGTTTCACTGAAGCAGATGTGTCAGTGACAACCACTGAACTGAGACCAAATAAAATTAAGAGCGAATGCAACAGTTTCTTGGTACCGGTACTAAACAGTGAAGCTTTACATGTTATATAGCCTGCATGTAGCTCTTTGAAAAACAACACGGAACTAGAGCAATTTGACGCTGACAAATACAAAAAGCGTGTGCATGTGTCTTGCAAATTGTGGCGTCAAAACATTGATGAGGCATACAATTTTTTAGAAACTGCACACTTTGCACAGTGCCCATCGCAACTGGTGTCAGAGCATACATATAGCCTATATGGCGAAAATCATTTAAAGTTAATAGTAGACCACGTGCTATCTTATATAAGCTGAATAAAGAAAGGAAGAAGGAAGCCATGAGCATCCTTGCCGATGAACATCCAATTGTTGTTGGTGCCCTTAAAGAAAAATCCTTCCATCGCGGCGCGGGCCTTGATGCCATAATTCTGGGTCACATAGACTACGGCCTGACAGAAATAGGCACCCGGGGGATTTTCTCCAATCATCGGGCGGGCGATTTTATCCACCTTTTCCGGATCGATTTCCTGCCATTCGCAATCAGAAACCGAAACTCGGTCGATTCCTGCATTCTTGCGCAAGGCAACGATGCTACCTTCGATCTGAAATTCGGTGATGAGCGTCTTTGTGTCGATCACCTTTCGGATCGCTTCTTGCGGGAATTTGCTGACTTGTGCGACAGGCCGGCCCTCAAGCATGTCAGCCTGCGCAAGCTGTCCGGCGATGTAGGCCGACTTGGCAGCAGTTTCGTCTGGCGGCGAATAGGTTGGCTTTTCAAGCGAGGAACAGGCCGATAACAGCAGTAGCGGAATCAATAGCAATTTTTGCATTCGCTTCAGCCTCGCTCAAAATCACGCCACGTTTTTAGGTATCGCGGCGCTTGACGCAATCGAAGATTTTAGCGCCAGACCGATCAGGCGCCCGCCCGCGGTAGCCTTAGCTTCACCAAGAGGCCACCCAGATCTTCGCTCTCGTCCAGCGTCACCGACCCACCGTAAATTTCCGCCACATCGCGAACGATTGCCAAACCCAGCCCGGTGCCGGGCTTGCCGGTATCGAGCCGCGCGCCGCGATCGAAGATGCGTTCGCGTTCTACTTCGGGGATGCCGGTGCCGTCATCCTCGACCCACACTTCGCACCACTTGGGATCGCTGACTGGATCGATGGTGACGAACACCGATCCGCCGCCGTATTTGGCCGCGTTCTCGATCAGGTTGCCGAGAATTTCGTCAAGATCCTGCCGTTCGATTGCGACCTGCGCGGCGCGGTTTCCGTCAAGATCGAAGCGCGCCTTGTCATACAGCACGGTAACCGCGCGC
>NZ_JANLWO010000551.1:0-4536 GCF_031364565.1 Chamaesiphon sp. OTE_20_metabat_361 | reverse complement strand
CATTAATGAAAACTCAGGGTAGGGGCAATTCATGAATTGCCCCTACCCTGAATCAACGATCGATTAAATCTAATAACTATCCGTAGGATTTACCAACTTAAGTAACTTCTGCTTGATCTGGTTGTCGAATACTTCCCACTTCAGCTTCGAGAAATCCGAATTATCATTAAACCCACACAAGAACCCAACTGGGATTTCAAACCCACCAGCGGTAAATCTACCACCGCCGAAGAACCGTCCCTCGCTATTTTTACCAAAGGCTTCCTTGATAAACTCGTCTGGATCGAGGGTTAATTTGGACGTGCGGAGGGAACCAATCACCAATTCGACTTCATCATCCTCATCGCGAACGATGCCGTATACAACCGCCGTATGGACGTTCTCCTCGGTAACTAGGAAATCTGCTGCTTGGGGAATGGCGTCGCGATCTTCATAGCGTAAATAGCCGACACCCGCGATCGAGAAGTTATTTTGTACTACTCTATTGGTAAGCGATCGCTGAATGACTTCCATCACTCGTTTCGATCGGTATACTTGGAGGATGGCATTGAGCAGTTGGGCGTCATAAAAGCGGCTCAGATATCCCGCCGCTAAAAAGTCTTCTTCCTGCGCCTGCATCAGGCGGTTGGTATCGGAGCGTAAGCCGTGCATCAGTGCGGTGGCACATTTGACATGCTCGCTGATACTGCTATCGAGTTTGAGCAATCCTGCTTGGAGATATTGTGTCAGGATCGTGGCTGTCGCGCGAGTCGAGGGACGAATATCGACAAACTCGGCGTTAAGGTCTTCTTGGAGGCTGTGATGGTCGATAATGACGGTAATCGGGATGCCAGCTTGACGAACTATTTCTAATAGTTGACAGGTGGTACCTTGATTATCAATTAGGACGCAGCCTTGGTAGTGAGCGAGATCTTTTTCCTTGAGACTAGCACTCGAAATCTTTTTGGTCGGTAGTCCCGTCAGTTTGACGAGGGCGATATTTTCTTGATGGCTCAGAGCGCCAGCGTAGACCAGATCGCAATTGATATTATACTGCTTGGCAATCAGTTGATACGCCCAAGCTCCAGACAACGCATCAGGATCGGGGAAGTCTTGCAGCAAGACGATTTGACGATCGCCACGATGCCGCTCTAGTGTGGCTTTAAGTGCGGCTACCCGAATATCTTCAGTGGGTAAGTCGCAGCGGTTTTCAAGCTGAGCGGAGCCGCTAGGGGCTGGTAGCGTGAGTGTCACTGGCATCGATAGTCCATGACCGCCTTCACGATCGAGCTTTAGTTCTGGATGTTCGGCATCTGGTGTTGACTGTGTCATTTCGAGCAGTCCACGTATAGAATTTGTGTCTATACTTGAAGCTTGACCATTGAGAAGCTTAGTCGAATTTAAAGACATCTAATTCAGTAGAGGTATAATATCCCTAATCACTCATCATAAACAACTACGATCGGATTGGCAATTAGCGATTTTACTTAAGTCTCGCCCATATACGTCACAATCTTTGTGAGCAGCGGGTTTAGACTTTTTATTTCCAGTCGATCGCTTCATCACTTCCCGGCTCCATCCGACTCAGTATTCCACTATTTGATTGCTAAATAAAGCACAACTCTTACTTAGAGGCGCTGTAATAAGTTCAGTCCGTGAGTATCTGTGCCACAGGTATGCAGCAAATTATAACTATTGCCTAGGCGTTTGACTGTCTCAGTTTGCTCGAAGCTGGGAATCCAAGGATTGGGATTATTATACGCATAATATGTCTCTACCCCATCGATACCAAGCGATACTGCCGTCGGAATTAGTTCTTCGGGCGATCGACGATATCGCGCGGGGTGTGCTAGGACGACAATCGCTCCAGCGCGATGTAAGGCGGCGATGACGCGTTCGGCGCGGGCATCCACACCTCTAGGTTCGCGCCCAGTCAGATAGGGAGCCAGACTCGGCTCAAGCGGATCGAAGCCATAGCCCAAGATATGTACATCTACAGGCGGCAGATAGGCAGTAATTTCTATTCCCGTCCACAATTGGAGCGCTGGAGCTGCCGAATTCGCGCTATCCTCGCTGGCTACTTGCATGGCTAACCATTGTGCCGCCCGATAATAACCGTCAACACAATGATGATCTGTAATAGCTATGCCTTGCAGTCCGATTTTTACGGCCTGCGCCATCAGATCTTCTGGTGTGAGCTTACCATCGGAGCAATTGGTGTGCATGTGAAAATTGTAATGCTTCGGACAACTATCGGGCTGAATGTTGGTGAAGATTTGCCGCAGTAGGTTGGTATTCTGTGATGAGTATTGGTTCCCCATAGCTTTGGATATCCGAGTCTGGTAGTTGCTGACGATCGTCAAGGTAGTTCTGTAAAAAAGTTACTTGTTTCTATTTCTAAAGATTACCCCACTCTTCACAATACTTTATGAGAATAGCCGCTATTACTCTCTCAGGATTTGGCAAGTTGTTAGTATTCCTTCTCTCATTGTAACGGTCTCCCCGCCCGATCGTCAGATCCACTTTTGGCGATCGACCCCCGCGATCGACCCCAGTAGAGTAGTAAAACATTATACCTAGCTTAGACTACAGGCTTTATGTGTCGATTCTCGATCGATTATCAAAAAGTTTAATGATATTTTAAGATTTCTCACAGATTCAGACTCTAGCCAATTTCCTAATTTATGATGTATGGATGTGCTAGATCTCGCACGACGAAAAGTGCGACACGGTCGGGCGCTCCGCCTAGTAGTCTTGGCGAAATCCTGAATAAAGCACCGATTACGAACGCCACAGCTACAGCATCTTGTTGAGAAAGTTCTTTCAGCCATCAGGCGGGTGAGGTTTTACGATCGTGTTATCAAACTTTCTACGTTCTCTATTCCTAGCCGTGCTATTGAGTTTTTTGGCTCCCATGCTCCTGATGTCAGGGTCATTGGCTAGCACTTGGTTACTAACTTGTATTCCTGGTTTGGGCGCGATCGGTCAAATACCCACTAATATGTTACTGGCTTTTCTCGATACCTTTGGTGGCGGCTGTGCTGTCCAAGGCATGTTAACAATCGCCTTAGTCTGCGGCTTTGTCGGCGCATTGTTTGATATTTACGCCTTTTATAGCTTGCGGATGCAAAAGGGGAATTAGGGATTAGGCTTTAGGCTTTGGGGAATAGGGAATAGGGAATAGGGAATAGGGAATAGGGAATAGAACTGCGTTCCAGTATTCTTCTTACCTCTTACCTTTTACCTCTTACCTTTTACCCATTACCCATTACCCATTACCTCTTACCTCCACCCCCCGATCCCCTTACAATAGAGACATAACTTTACATTTGGGCGATCGCATGGCGGAGGACTTCAGAGAATTTTTAAAGGTACTCGAAAAACGGGGACAACTACGACGGATTAAGACACTTGTAGACTCCGACTTAGAAATTGCCGAAATCTCCAATCGGATGCTGCAATGTGGCGGCCCTGGCTTACTATTTGAGAATGTCAAAGGAGCAAAGTATCCTGTTGCCGTAAATATCATGGGCACGGTAGAGCGGATCTGCTGGGCGATGAATATGGAGAAACCTCAAGAACTAGAGGATTTGGGGCGCAAATTGGCAATGCTCCAACAGCCCAAGCCACCCAAGAAAGTCGCTCAAGCTGTCGAATTTGGCAAAGTATTATTTGACGTTCTCAAAGCCAAACCCAGCCGAGATTACTTTCCACCCTGCCAGCAGGTAGTCGTCGAGGGAAATGACCTAAATCTCAATAACCTGCCCTTAATTCGCCCTTACAGTGGCGATGCGGGCAAGATTGTTACCTTGGGATTGGTAATTACCAAAGATTGTGAAACCGGGACGCCCAATATCGGCGTGTACCGACTTCAGTTGCAATCTAAAAATACGATGACCGTCCAGTGGTTATCCATTCGTGGCGGTGCGCGTCACCTCCGCAAAGCTGCCGAACGGGGTAAAAAATTAGAAATAGCCATCGCACTCGGCGTACATCCCCTGGTAATTATGGCAGCGGCGACGCCAATTCCGATCGATCTCTCTGAGTGGTTATTTGCGGGGATCTATGGCGGCGGTGGGGTCAAACTAGCAAAATGTAAGACAGTAGATCTAGAAGTCCCCGCCGACTCAGAATTCGTCCTCGAAGGGACGATTACACCTGGGGAAGAAATGGTCGATGGCCCCTTTGGCGATCACATGGGCTATTACAATCAATCCAAATCATGCCCGTTGATTCGCTTCAATTGCATGACTCATCGCAAAGATCCCATTTATCTTACTACCTTCAGCGGTCGTCCGCCCAAGGAAGAAGCGATGATGGCGATCGCGCTCAACCGGATTTATACGCCGATTCTCCGCCAGCAGGTACCAGAAATTGTCGATTTCTTCTTACCGATGGAGGCGTTGAGCTATAAAGCGGCGATTATTTCGATCGATAAAGCTTATCCGGGACAAGCCAGACGCGCCGCGCTTGCCTTCTGGAGTGCCTTACCCCAATTTACCTATACCAAGTTCGTCATCGTTGTCGATAAAGATATCAACATCCGCGACCCGCGCC
>NZ_JANLWO010000550.1:0-3270 GCF_031364565.1 Chamaesiphon sp. OTE_20_metabat_361 | reverse complement strand
TCACCTTCATCAGTTACTTCATCGATAATTAAATAGATTTGAGCGTGAGCTTCTAAAATAAAATTGTGCCGCTCGTTAGCAACTCGAAACATCAGGGTTGGTTGACTATTATGAGTCGTAATAATGATAAAATTACTAAACAATACTTTGGCGATCGGTCGAGAAAATCTGGCAAACGCTAGTCCAGTTAACACCGCAATTAATAATAAACTGGCGATCGATTCGACGGTGACAATTGAATTTGCATAAAATGTCTTCGGATGAATCGCCCCATACCCGATCGAAGCTAATGTCTGGACGCTAAAAAAGAAAGCATCGCTAAATGAACCTGCCCGTGCGCCTTCTAAACAATCGCCACCAGCTAAATATGCCAACGCAAACAGCGTATTGAGCAACAGATACGTCAAAGAAACGATCGCCACAAATCCCAGCCAGGGAACTGTCAACAGCAAATGGTAGGGATCGCGCCAATGATGATACCACCGTCCCATCCCATGAATGACAAATCTGCCAGCTTGATTTTCCAGTCGGATGAGCCGCGAGTGAGGACGAAATTTAGTTTTCATACCAGCAATTTAGATGAATATATTCAACCCAGTCGAAGTCAATAATTTTCCCACATTTGAGGACAGTAGTTTTGCTGCCAACCTGTTACCGCAGCAAATCGAACTCATCGTCGCAGCCACGGATCTAAGCGAATCTCGATTGGATTTGTGGCTGAGCGCACAACTCCCAGAATTTTCCCGCTCGCGGTGGCAAAAACTGATTTCCCAAGGTCATGTCAGGATCGCCGATCGAGTTTGTACTGACAAAAAGTATAAATTAAAAGCTGGCGATCGAGTGTATGTCTCCATACCGCCGCCCGAGGCGATCGATCTCGTGCCAGAATCGATTCCCCTCGATATCCTCTACGAAGATGCCCATCTAGCGATCGTCAATAAGCCAGCGGGGATGGTAGTTCACCCTTCGGCGGGACACAGCACGGGGACTCTAGTTCATGCGCTCCTAGCTCATTGTCCCCTCTCGCAGATCGGCGGTATTCAGCGTCCCGGCATCGTCCACCGCCTTGACAAAGATACCAGTGGGGCAATCGCGATCGCCAAGACCGATTTTGCCCACCAGCACCTGCAACAGCAGCTTCAGGCTAAAACAGCACGGCGCGAGTATTTAGGGGTAGTCTACGGCACACCAAAGGTCGATAGCGGCACAATCGATTTACCCATCGGTCGTCACCCTGTCGATCGTCAAAAAAATACGATCCTCGCACTCGATCTCGGTGGCAAATCGGCGGTGACACATTGGCAGATTGAAGAAAGATTGCGAAGTTTTAGCCTGATTAGATTTCGGCTGGAAACTGGGAGAACTCATCAGATCCGGGTACATGCCACCAAAATGGGACATCCGATCGTCGGCGATCCCGTCTATGGTACGGGAAGATCGATCGGTGTCAAGCTACCAGGGCAAGCTTTACACGCTCATCGTCTCGAACTAATCCACCCCGAAACCGGAGAGTTAATTAGCGTAACAGCACCAATTCCCGCTTATTTTCAGACATTAGTACAGGTGCTCCGCAACCGTTAGCTTTAGGCTTTAGGCTTTAGGTTTTAGGTTTTAGGGAAGAAGGGTAGAGGAGCGATTACTGGATTGTCGCTCGTCCGAGCGATCTACTTGCCTCGATCGGATTCCAGGTTAGACTTGTTGTTCTCGATCGGGACTATCGATCGGCATCATGAAGCTGGCAATATTATTTATGTTGCCATTGGGAGCGAGAGTGTTGGCATCGACCACTGGCCGCTGATAATTGGGATCGACGATCGCTTTGAGCGTATTAAATAACTGACAATTAGCGGGCTGAATCCGAATGCGCTCTAGTTTTGTTGGTTCGGAGTGACTGAAACTACCTCGTCGTTGGATCGATTCGAGTTGTAGCGAGCTGCCTCGATCGAGCTGAGCCTCAGTTGACTCCAAATTAGCTGCTGGGTTGCTCCCCACTCGTGCCGTGTTGTGAAGCAACAAGGAGTGATAATGAGATTGAAACGGTGCCGACTCTTCAGGATTGAGATACTCGCTATTGAGGCGCACTATTGGCATCGGTGGCAATTGAGACGCTGGTGGCGCTGATGGGGCATCTTCTGGCAGCGGCATCGCACTGACAGCGAGCGCATCTTCAGGTCCAGTTACCACACCGACATCAGTTAGTGCTGTTGCTGCGACTACTGCGATCGATCGGGGTAATGGTTGCGGGATTTTTTCAAAAATCTCTCGCTCGTACTCCGGTGTAAATTGGTAACGAGGATTGCCAAGTCTGTGCCAGTCTTTGAGAATATTTTCGACAGATACGATCTTATATCGTCCTCGATATAGAGACTCGACGATCGCTTTGAGAATCCAAGTAGGATCGTATTGCTTTAGCCAAGTTGCTAAGATGGTATCGATTTGATGACCGTCGAGTTCTAGACCATAGATCTCGATCGCAAGTTTGATAAAGTCTCGGTGAAAATCGCTCATTGACACATGAAATCCTTGGTACTCCCCGTTCGCAATTAGCTGTAAACATGGCTTAACTAGCAAGTACGATCGCGGCTGAATTACTAATACATAAGAACTAAAACTTTACTCATCTCAGCTCGTGCTTTCGATCGAGTAGTTGGCAGTTAAGTTGTAGGTGAGGAGATATTGACCTTACTGCCGATTCGTCTCTACTTCTCACTCCTAGCAAGACACAGTACGATGACAGCTTAATTTGTTGGTGTAACTATTTATGTGCCCCAGTTTACACTAGTTTGAAGTTTTTTTGTACCTATCTATACTAAATCAAAGATTACTCTTTTGTGTTGATTTTGAAGTATTTTTTTGAAAACTCTAAAATTCTTTTCAAAAATACTTAGATTTGGAGTGATGGATGTACTACGATCGCGAACGGTCAAAATTTTTTCACGATCGTTCTTAAGTCAGACAGATATTTAGCATCGTAATGTTCCTAACTTACAGAAAATCCCCATTCTCAATCGAACGTTAGTTCTAAACGATCGAGAATGGGGATGTGTCGATTGAAGCCGATCTCGTAGCTCGAAGTTAGCGAACGTTGGCGGTTTCCACTACTTTATCGATCAGTCCGTAAGTCACGGCTTCGGCTGCTGACATAAAGTTATCGCGATCTGTATCCTTTTCGATCTGCTCCAAAGTTTGACCCGAACGATCCGCCATTAGTTGATTGAGCCGAGTCCGAAGTTCGAGAATATGCGTGGCTTCAATCTCGATATCCGATGC
>NZ_JANLWO010000501.1:0-6412 GCF_031364565.1 Chamaesiphon sp. OTE_20_metabat_361 | reverse complement strand
AATTAATTAGTCCGCGTAGGCGGACTTTGCGCCACTAGCCCCGATTTCAATCGTGGGCGGTACTCGCACGGAGCTAAGATCGATTCAAGTCTGTATGCTAAATTCGTCAGGATGAATGCCATGATTTACCTAGGTAATCGCAGCTTCGGCACTGGTCATTTCTGGTGGTACGCGGAGGATATGGATATGTCCCGTCGATGGACAAGTCATCTTGAGTAGGATTATTGGCTCTGCAATCTCTCGAACATAAACCCGATCGATATCATCAATTTCAAGCAGCGTATATTCTCGCCAACTATCTAGCTCCATAGCATTTAATTCCTTGCAGATTCTTTCATAACCAATCTGCTGAATTAATACGTGTTTGATTGTGACATTCTCTTCCTCTAATATCCACTCGCATTCCCACTCACTCAATTTTGTCCAATATTTACGAGGAATCCAAGTACCTAGAAATAGAACATCTACTAGTTTTGGTAAATCTTGTAAAATTGACAGATCGCTCAAAGGATTTTTGTCTAGCTGTAATTCAGTAAGGTTGGAGAGATTAACAATACTTACAGGGAGATTAGTAAGTTGGTTTTCAATTAAATTTAAGCTGTCTAAATTAGCAAGATTACAGATACTGTCTGGTAAATAACTAAATTGATTGCCACTTAAGTCTAGGATACTTAAATTAGTGAGATTGCTAATGCTCTTTGGTATACTGGTAAGTTGATTTCCCCATACATATAGAATGTTGAGGTTAGATAGAGATCCAATACTTTCTGGCAAACTGGTAAGTTGATTATTTGCCAACCATAGTTTTTCATCTCCATAGATTCCCGCCTTCTCAATTATTTTTGCTAACTCTTCTTCAGTCACGATCGATCCTCCCATATCCCATCATCTTAAAATACCCAAAAATTAAGGGTGCCTGCAAAAGACACCCCGATAAGATAAATAATGTAAATCGAATTGCTTCGATCGATAACCGCCCTGAAATGGAATTTCGGGCTAACCTGCCAAAGTTCATTGAAATGAACTCCCTAAACCACCAATCTTCTTACAGTCCACTTCAGTGGACTTTCGCTATTAGCCCCGAATTCATTCGAGGGCGGTTGCCGATCGAAGCTAGCAATTAGTGAACTCCCGCCGCACGTTTATAGGCTTCATCCAAGACCTCAGACAGAGTAGGATGAGCGTGAACGTAGGTGGCGAGATTCTGTACCGAATTGCGTTGCGCGATCGCATTTGACGCTTCATGAATCAGATCCGCCGCATGTAAACCGATAATGTGGGTACCCAATACTTCCCCAGTATCCTTGCGATAAATCACCTTCGCCATCCCATCGGCTTCACCTTCGGCAATTGCCTTAGAGTTACCTTTAAAGTAACTTCTCACCGCTGCGATCTCGAAACCGCCAGCAGTTCCGGCTTCTTTGGCTTGGGTTTCGGTCATCCCGACAAAGCTGATTTCAGGGTGGGTAAATGCCGCTGCGGGGATGCTTTGATAATCGACTTGTTTCGATCGACCGCAGATATTTTCGACGGCGATAATCCCTTGAGCGGAGGCGGCGTGAGCCAACATCATTTTACCGGTCGCATCGCCGATCGCCCATAAGTGCGGGACGGGTTCACCATCGATTAAGACTTCTAGCTTATCGTTGACCGGAATGAAGCCGCGACGGTCGAGGGCGACGCCTACAGCTTCGAGGTTGAGGTTTTTGGTATCGGGAATCCGACCTGTCGCTACGAGGCAAGCATCGACCTCTAGGATCTCGACGACTTCTTTGGTTTTGGCGTCGGCGAGTTCGATGACGACTGGCGAACCGGGGATGACGCGTTTGGCGAGTAAGCTAGGGCGAGCGTCGATGTCGCGCGGATCGATGAGAATCCGTTTGGCGAGTTTGGCGATATCCAGATCGAATCCCGGCATCAATTGGTCGAAAAATTCGATCATCGTGACTTCCGAACCCAATGCTGTATAGACATCAGAAAATTCTAAGCCGATATAACCGCTCCCAATAATCGCGATCCACTGGGGAATTGTCTCCAATTTAATCGCATCATCGCTGGTAAATACCGTCTTACCATCGATCTCAATTCCCGGCGGGACAAAGGGAATCGAACCGGAAGAAATTATCACATCTTTGGCGGTAATAAATTTCTCGCCTTCGGGTGTTGTGACGCTCACTTTCTGGGATGCCACCACCTTACCCCAGCCGCGAATCACTTCGACATTCAATCGCGTCAAACTATTCGTCAGATCGCCGCGTAGCTTGGTGACGAGATTACTAGCATGAGCCGCAACCCCCGCGCGATCGAAATTCACATTATCGACCTGAATCCCCATCGCCTTGAGGTGATGAGCATTCTTTAGTTCGCGAACTCTCCCCGACGCCGCCAGCAGTGCCTTGGAGGGGATGCAGCCGCGATTGACGCAAGTTCCACCCATATCTCCCGCTTCGATAATTGCCGTCTTGAGACCGCAACTGACAGCATGGAGCGCAGCACCATGTCCGCCGACACCCGCGCCGATAATTACCAAATCATAGTCAAATTCTTGACTCACGTTGCTAGATCCTCTTTGATGCTGACTCTCTATTTTGACTCCGACCGATCGCTCTTGTAAAGGCTGGATGTCGATCGGTAGGGAATGGTAGCCAGTTTGGTAATAATAAAAACGTGATAGAGTTGGCTCAAGCTTGCTATTAATAACTAAAAATATTTAAAATCCACATGGCTGAATTTATTGCAGATGAAACAGAATTTAATGCTCGATTAGCCGAGGCAAATATTTTAGTTGTCTATTGCACTGCGCCCTGGTGCGGCCCTTGTAAATTGGTAACACCATCGATCGATCGCTTGTCGGCAGAATACGGCGATCGCGCCCAGATATTTAAGCTAGATATTGAGGTAAACCGACCGTTTGCCAAACAATTAGGACTGAGAAATATCCCGGTTGTGCTCTACTTTAAAGCAGGTGAAAAAGTGCAAACTATTCTCGGTGTCAAAGAGTATGAAGAATACAATCTTGCCTTAACTAATTTACTAGAATAATGGCTCTCCTGCTATTTTGGGGGAAATGGCTAAATTACATATTAATTGAGCGTGCCTTCTTAGCCTTTACCCTTTACCCTTTACCCGTTACCCCCTGCTGGGTGCGCGGTCTTGTCTCGCTGCTTGGTGCGCTACACCGTCGGCAAAGCCGACGAGCGCGCATCCGCATAATCCGGGAGGGAACCTCCCGGCTGCGAGCCGCTGTCTTGACCCAAACACATGGGTCGGGAACCTCCGCGTGATTTGGGGCAGCTTCACCGTCGGGAAACAAAGGCACAGCTTAGCATCCGCTTTCAATAAGATCGCCATAACTGCTGGAGAGCCGAAACTTCGGCTACCGATCGTTCGAGATCGGGTATTAAAGGACTGCTTAAACGATCGTTACCAAACAAAGTCGCCAGCAATGGTAATTTCTGACGATCGCGACAAAAAATTTCAACTTGTTGTTTCCCAGTCCACAATTAAGAAAAAAGAGCGATAATAATATATTTACCAGCCGATCGAAATCGGTACTCCCCAGTAGTTATTCATGGTAAAAAATACTCACCCGATCGCCACAACCCGATCTTAAATGAATCATCAATCTGAAGAACAACACTTAGATCCACTCCAAAATCGAGCGGTTGGCAAATGGCGAGTGATGCTAGGGATTAGCTTGGGTGTATTGATGTATACGATCGACACTAGTATTGTCAATATCGCCCTACCTACTCTAATTAGCGATTTGCGTACCGATTTTGCAACGGTGCAATGGGTGGGATTGAGCTATGTCCTAGTAGTAACATCTTTAGTATTAGGTGCTGCTAGATTGGGGGATATGTTTGGCAAAAAGCCACTATATTTAGGCGGTTTAATTGTATTTACAATTAGTTCGTTGTTGTGCGGTTTGGCACCCTCGATCGAAGCATTGATTGGAGCGCGGGCGCTTCAGGGTTTGGGCGCGGTGATGATTTCAGCGCTGGGTGCGGCAATTATTGTCGAGGTATTTCCGACCGCCGAACGCGGCAAAGCGCTCGGGGTAATTGGCGCGGTAGTGTCTTTGGGGATTGCTTTGGGGCCATCTGTCGGCGGTGTTTTAATTGGAATTGCTGGATGGCGATCGATTTTTTTAGTAAATATACCGATCGGGATTCTCGCAAGTTTTGTAGTTTATAAATATGTCCCTAATAGTCCAAGAAATACTCACCAGCAACGATTTGATTTTTGGGGTTCGCTATCAATTTCTATTGTCTTAGTCTGCTTTTCAGTTGGGATGACTGAGGGACAACGTTATGGATTTACGAGTAGTTTGCCCTTGGGTTTATTGGGCACCGCCGCGATCGGATTGGCGGCATTTATCACCCTAGAAAATCGAGTCAGTCAACCGATGCTGGACTTTAGTTTATTCCGTTCTCAGACTTTTAGCTTGAGTTTATTAACGGGGTGGCTGGTATTTATGGCATTGGGTGGGAGTTCGTTGCTGATTCCCTTTTTTCTGCAATTAGTGATGCACTACCCGATCGAGCGGGTGGGATTATTTATGGCAATTACCCCAGTTATTGGCGGCTTAGTCTCGCCGCTAGCAGGCAATTTGAGCGATCGCTTTGGGACGCGGAGTATTATGTTAATTGGCTTAGTTCTGATGACGATCGGGTCTTTGGCAGTTAGTACGCTCGATGCTCAGATGCGCGATCTCGATTATCTGGTGCGAGTAATTCCCCTCGGCTTGGGTTGGGGCATATTTCAATCGCCGAATAATGGGGCGATTTTGGGTGCGGTACCGCCCCAACGCTTGGGTATTGCGTCTGGATTGCTCTCCCTGACGCGCACGCTCGGACAAACCACTGGATTGCCCCTATTCGCCGCCATCTTCGCCGCCATCGCCCTGGCTGGTACCAATCGCGATCTGACTCTAGCCCCGCCGGACGCGATCGTACGGGGGTTTCAGGGGACATTTCAGATTGCGGCGCTACAACTGGCGATCGCGGCGGCGCTGACTGGATTATTGTGGTGGATGGAGAGTCGAGATCGCACCTAACTTGCTAAGTTTTGGGTCGATCGATCCGCCACAACCACACCATCAAGGCAACTACCCCAATTTGCACTCCCAGATTGGGAACGGTTGTTTGGAGATCCCTACCCGCTAAGAGCTTGAAAAAGAACACCACGCCACCAATTGCCCCAGAAGCGGCACAACTAGCATACACAAACTGACGTAAGCCTCTAAAGGGCGATTTTGCCTCCGCCTGGAGCCGACTCCACAGTACGGGATCGATCGAATCAGGCTTGGGTTTTGGCTGTAATTCTGTCATTTTGTGCTCGATTCCATCTATAATAATTGGCTGGGTAGATTAATTTTACCCGATCCTGCCGATGTGGCTCAGTGGTAGAGTAGTTGATTCGTAATCAATTGGTCGCGAGTTCAAATCTCGCCATCGGCTTAAAATTTTATCCGAGTTTTGTTTTGTATTGAATGCTAGGTGGACTCAAGATGGTTCGATCGCCAGTTAAAGTCATGACCTTAACAGAATTCTTATTGCTGCCAGAAACCAAGCCAGCAAATGAATTCATCAACGGTCAAACCATTCAAAAGCCAATGCCACAAGGAAAACACAGCTTAATTCAAGGAGAATTAACTGCCAATATTAATTCGGCTTTTAAACCTCAGCGATTAGTGCGTGCTTATCCAGAACTTCGTTGCAGCTTTGGCGGTAGATCGATCGTACCCGACGTGACAGTATTTACTAGCAATCGCATTCCTCGCGATGAAAATGGTGATATTGCTAATGTGTTCGAGATTGCACCAGACTGGACGATTGAAATCCTATCTCCCGACCAAAGCCAGACTAAAGTAACCAAAAATATTTTACATTGCTTGCAAAGCGGGACGCAAATGGGTTGGCTGATAGATCCAGCAGAGCGCTCGGTATTTGTCTAAGCGAAAGATCGATCGACCCAAGTATTTGATGAAGAGATCGA
The DNA here is from genome assembly GCF_031364565.1 of Chamaesiphon sp. OTE_20_metabat_361. NCBI lineage: Bacteria > Bacillati > Cyanobacteriota > Cyanophyceae > Gomontiellales > Chamaesiphonaceae > Chamaesiphon > Chamaesiphon sp. OTE_20_metabat_361. The sequence goes on along the minus strand of NZ_JANLWO010000501.1, from coordinate 412 downwards.
TGTATTGCCAGTGCCTGAATTTGCCAAAGATTTTCAGATCGCTTTAGGAGATTTATTCGGATGGCTGCGGGATTAATCATCAGGTAGTTACAAAAATAAATGTCTTAAATACCGTGACTTTTGCCGATTACCCAATGACGGCGGAACGATCGCGCTAAACTGCTCTCTTTAAATGCTAAATAAATCGGTCGTCCGTGGGGACAGGTGCGGGGATTGCGGGTGCGTTGCCAGCGATCGAGTAGACTTTGCATTTCTGGTAGACTTAACGGTGTACCATTGCGAATCGCACAGCGACAGGCGACGGCAACTTGAGCGGCTTGCAAGTCTCCCCCTAGGCTGAGTTCGGTAATTGCCGCTGCGAGATCTTCCCGCATCAGTAGGGGCGCGGGAGCCGTCCGAATCGCCCATAAGC
>NZ_JANLWO010000469.1:0-1897 GCF_031364565.1 Chamaesiphon sp. OTE_20_metabat_361 | reverse complement strand
CTATCCAAAAAGATCCAGCAACATCACTAAAAAATTGGGAAGAGGGCATAAAAAATTATGCCCTCTTCCCGACTCACAATTTTAATTGCTAACCTGCGTTAGCTATCTATGCCCATTGAATCAATCCAAACTCATAAGTATTGCTCAGATGGGGGTTGTGGGGCAACACGCGCAGAGACAAGCCTTGCAAGCCGCTGGCGGCGTAAGCAATCTCACTGGTGTAGAGACTATTGCCTGCACCATCGCGACCTTGGTAGGTCATGACAGCGGTGTCTGCGTTGGTAATTTTACCGTTGGTGTCTACAGCGCCTTTGTACAGTTCGACTTGGACGTCATGAGGTTCCAAATTACCGAGCTGGATCAGACTCTTGACGGAAATCGCTTGATTGACGTTGATATCTTCAGGTGCCGAGACATCGACGGTGTGGATTTTGAGATCGCCCCAATGTTTGAGCATCTTTTCTTTCCAGTGGGCGAGATCTTTTCCGGCTTGATAGTTGTCGTCGGTGACAACATGATTGCGATCGCTCGCCGGGAAGTAGCCGATGGTGGCATAATCGCGGAGCATCCGGGCGGTATTAAAGGTCGGACAATTGAGCCGGATGGCATCTTTCATCTTGGCAACCCATTTGCGGGGTAAGCCTTCTTTATCGCGATCGTAGAACAGCGGCACGATTTCTTGCTCCAGGAGATCGTAGAAGGAATTAGCCTCTACTTCATCTTGATACCCTTCATCAGCATACAGTTCGCCATGTCCGATCGGCCAACCAGTTTTGACATAATCGGCTTCATCCCACCACCCATCGAGAATACTCAAGTTGGGTAAACCATTCATCGCCGCTTTCATACCGCTGGTACCAGAGGCTTCATGGGGACGACGGGGGGTATTCAGCCAGATGTCGCAACCAGCCACCATCACCCGCGATACATAAATATCGTAGTCGGGAACGAAGACTACTGAGTTCATCCCTTCGGTGCGAGTGAAGTGAACGATATCGCGGATCAGTGCTTTACCGGGGATATCCTTGGGGTGTGCTTTCCCGGCGATTACAAATTGGACTTTGCGACCTTTATTGCCGACCATGATTTCTTTAATCCGATCGAGATTTCGCAGGAATAAAGTGGCACGCTTGTACGTCGCAAACCGACGAGCAAACCCGATCGTCAGTACGCTGGGATCTAATGCTTGCTGAGCGCGATCGATTTCGGCGAGGGTTGCACTACGCTCTTTGAGATGGCTGACAATGCGATCTCGTACATAGACGACCATTTCCGAGCGACTGTGTTCGTGATTGCGCCACAGTTCCTCATCGGGAATCGCGTCTATTTTACTCCAAATCGGGTCTTCGATCGGGCGCTCCGACCATTCTGGACCGAGGTAGCGATCGTATAGTTCCTGGACAGATTTAGCCACGCAACTACGCGCGTGAACGCCGTTAGTGACTGAAGTAATCGGTACTTCATCGATCGGGACATCCTTCCACATGTTCTGGAACATCTCCCGCGAGACGACTCCATGCAGCTTGGCAACACCATTGACAAAACTAGACGTTTTCATCGCCAGCGCCGCCATACTAAACGGCGATTCTAGCGCGGTGGCATCTTCACGCCCCAAGCCCATGAATTCATCCTTATTCAGTCCGTAGACGCCAGCATAATGTCCCACATAGTACATCGTCTTGTCTGGTGGGAACAGATCGAAACCCGCACTCACGGGAGTATGCGTCGTGAAAATTTGGGTCGATTGGGCGACTTGCTTGGCTTCGACAAAAGACAGCTTATCGCGCTGCATCAGCACGCGCATGTGTTCGAGAATCAGGAAGCCAGAGTGTCCTTCGTTCATGTGATAGACGCTCGGCTTGTGTCCTAACGCTTCGAGCGCGCGGAAGCCACCGAT
>NZ_JANLWO010000432.1:0-7213 GCF_031364565.1 Chamaesiphon sp. OTE_20_metabat_361 | reverse complement strand
AGTTCTACTGTCTCTTTCTTGGACTTGACCCCTGTCGCTTGCATCGCTGCTTCCATCAAATCATCATCGATCGTGATGTTGGTTCTCATGTGATGTGTATCAATAACGCTATTTATACACATCATAACCGCAAAATGCCTGCGTGTCTCTTGTCGATCGCAATTTCACGTTCGTGCAGCGTTGGCTTTGCCGAATCGCCACTAAGATCGCTCAAATTGGATTTAAGATACGGCGAAATCAGTAATTTTACGGCGTTCTAGTGTTTTGAAAGCGAGGACGATTTGCTGGGGCGAGATATCTAGGGCGACGAGTTCGTTAGCGATACCGATTTCGGTACCGTCTTGTTGAATCCAGATTTTATCTTGGATAATGTCAAGATGAATGAGGTTGCCATAAATTCTTTGATTTTTGTGCCAACCAGCTTCGAGAAGTAAGTAGTGATGATTTTTTTCATCGATGACTAATTGCAGTTCGCTTTCAGGGTCGTCTCCTAGAAATTCATAATAATCTCGCAGGACTTTGATGCTAGCTTGTTGGAGCTTTTCGACGTTTATGTTATCCATTTGACGACCTCTTGTTGATTGAAATCAAAAGTAAATAGGCGAATTATCTTTTCTTCGATTAGAACTTGCCCAGCTTCTTCTTCAAATATTGATGCTCTAACATCTTCAGGAACTGCTAAATATAGTTTTCGATCTGGTTCGTGGCGGTTTAAGAGTCGATCGTACAAAATAAATTGACCTAGGGCTTCTTCGAGATCTTTCATTTCGGAAGGACTGCGGAAGCTCTTAATTTCAACGGCGATTTTCTGGATGTCTTTTTCGGCTCCGATGAGTTGTTCGGCTCCTAAATCTATGTACAGGTTCTTTTTGCGGGCAAGTTTGAGACGGTAAGGATCGTGGGTAATCGTCCACCCGTCTTTCTGAAGGGCGATGCGTACTACTTCATGATAATAGTCACGGGCTGGCATGGTTGGAGTTCTCCTCAAAAAGTTTAGATTGCTCTAGGGTGAGAAGTTCTCACTGTCCAAATTTTGGGCTTTTCTAATATTATAAATGGTTGCACCGCTCTACTTATCTATTGTCGATCGAGAGTTAAGATATATTTCAAATTCAGTCTTGTGTAGTTTTAATTGAACTTAATTTTAAAGATAAAAATTTCGACAAACATGACAACCCAGACAACCCCCATAAATTAATTCGTGATTCTTACAATAATGATTTTTTGACTGATTAGGATTATAACCTTCCTGACATACGTTAGTATCTACAACAAACTCTACAATACGATTTTTTAAATCGTTCACTTCAGCCCAACTTAGAGAGCGAGCAAGTAGTATTTGCGAGCTACTTACTACTGAATGGTTAATAGTTAGATGTGTTTCCAGTTTTGTCAAGTGTGGCATTAGTTGGGAAATGACAGCAATGCCTTCTTTTGCAAATCCTTTCTTAATACTGCACCATAAATCAAATTTGATTGGGTCTTCCATTTTTCACCCTTATTCCTGATTTCGCCAATTATATTACCACCAAATCTCCCAGAGATGTCAAAATAATGGTTCAGAGTCACCGCGACACGCACCCGCACCATGCAAACAAGAGCAATAACAGCCCAACCCTCGAAAATCCTCTACACCTTCACCGATGAAGCCCTGGCTTTGGCAACATATTTATTTTTACCGATCGTCGAGACATTTACTAAAGTTCTTGAGATTGGATGGCTGCAACAGCAGTAGCAACGGGCAAGAATAGCGTCAATGGTCGTTCGGGAATTGCCACAAAACCATTAATTTCATAAAAATGTTTTGCTCCATCATCCAAAGCATGAACCAAAATATAAGCCATGCCAACGCTTTTTGCTGCTATGACAATTCGGCAGATTGCATCTTGCAGTAAACTCACGCCTATTTTTTGTCCTTGATACCGTAGATCGACAGCCAGCCGACCGATTAGTGCTGCGGGAATCGGATCTGGCATGTTGCGTTGTCGCGCTTTGGGCATTTCAATTCTGTCAATTGCTGCGCTGCTGAGGCAATAATAACCGACGACAATTTCACCATCGGTAACTACAAATGTTCGCGATACATCGATCGTGTGATTTTTCCACGCTCGTTTACTCAGCCATTCATTGAGCGAATCAACACCACAGTCGAAATCTGTGACTAAATGATTTGCTGTTAAGGGTACAGGTGGTTGCAATGGCGATGGTGTTATGCCCAAGGTGCTTTTACCTGCATCAGTTTTCGTAAGCCCTCTGAAGGCTCTGGTGGTGAATCCAACATTTGGCAAAAATTGGCAAACGTCTCTTCACTAACGGCAATATAAGCTTGATCTAACAACACATGTTCTGCTTCCCGACAAGCTACTTCCAAGACAAAATCAGACCGATTTTTGCCCAGACAACTCGCGGCTCGATCGAGTGTATCTCTTTGCTGACGGTTGAGACGGATATTCATACTACTATCGCGAGGAGATCGAGAGACTGAGGAAGAAGACATAATATCTTTAGCCTTATTTATTCTAATTTTTACATATTGTGGATCGATCGTCTACACGGAAATAGATCGTATATTGGGATCTGTCGATCGACTGCATAAAGTCAAAAATTGACTTTATGCAGTTGATGATTAGGCATCCTCCGTAATCAGACAGTCCAAAGTCTTGGATTTTTGGCTAAAGAGAACATTCTCCCGATAATCAACTGGACAGTCAATTATCGCCGGAACATCTTGAGCTAGAGCCTCTTGAAGCGTGGGAATAAAATCCGCAGTCTCAGCAATCCGGTATCCCTTCAACCCCATACTCTCAGCCAACTTCACAAAATCGGGATTGCCAAATTTAACGAACGAAGACACTCCAAACTGCTGCATTTGCTTCCATTCAATCAGCCCATAGCCCCCGTCGTTAAAAATCAGCGTCACAAAGGGCGTATTCAGGCGCAGCGCAGTTTCTAGCTCCTGCATATTCATCATAAAACCCCCATCTCCCGTAGCGGCAATCACCTTGCGATCGGGACAAACTAATTTAGCCGCGATCGCGCCTGGAATGGCAATTCCCATCGCCGCAAAACCATTAGAAATCAAACAGGTATTCGGTTTGGCGCAATGATAGTGACGGGCGATCCACATTTTATGGGCACCCACATCCGAAATCAGAATATCGTCATCGCCTAAAACCTGTCGCAGATCGTAGATCAGTTTTTGGGGGCGAATCGGAAAGCCTTTATCCTGAGCATATTGCTCGTAATCTGCCCGAATTTCCTCACGGAGCGATAGGGCATGGGGTTCGGGTTTAGATTTAGCATCTGACGACTTTTGACACCGTTGCCGAATCTCCTGAAGCGAGTCGGCGATGTCGCCCACCACCTCAACCTGGGGAATATAACTACTATCGATTTCTGCTGAGACTTCGGCAATATGGACGATCGGAATTTCGCCTGTGGGATTCCATTTCTTGGGCGAGTATTCAATCAGATCGTAGCCTACCGCAATTACCAAGTCGGTGCGATCGAATCCACAGCTAATATAGTCTCGCTGTTGCAAACCCACCGACCATAGAGCGGAGGGATGGGTGTAGGGGATGACCCCCTTGCCCATAAAAGTGTTGACGACGGGTAAATTTAGTTGAGTAGCCAACTCCGTCAGGGCAAGGCTGGCATGGGAACGGATCGCACCGTTACCGACTAATATTAGCGGGTTCTGGGCTTGGGCGATGGCTGCGGCGGCTCGATCGAGACTGGCAAAGGCAGCATAGACTCGACTCGCTCCATTTTTATGCAAGGGTTTTACAGTTGCTGGCATCGCCGCGACATTTTCCGGTACGTCGATATGCACCGCACCAGGCGTTTCCGACTGGGCAACGTGAAAGGCTTTGCGGACGATTTCGGCGGTACTATTGGGCTGGACGATTTGTTTGCTCCACTTGGTAATCGGTGCAAACATCGCCACTAAGTCGAGATACTGATGGGATAAGATGTGCATTCGATCGGTACTCACCTGTCCGGTAATCGCAATCAGTGGTGCCCCATCCAGATTGGCATCAGCTACCCCCGTCATCAGGTTGGTTGCCCCTGGCCCCAATGTAGACAGACAGACCCCCGCCTGTCCGGTTAATCGCCCATATACGTCTGCCATAAAAGCGGCTCCTTGCTCGTGCCGACAGGTCACAAATTGAATCGTAGAACCCTTGAGTGCTTCGAGGATGTGGAGATTTTCTTCGCCTGGAAGTCCAAAAATATACTTCACGCCTTCGTTTTCTAGACATTGCACCAATAATTCTGCCGTATTCATAGGCTCATTTAATCCAGATAGTTTTGATATTGACAAATTCTCGAATGCCAGGTCGTCCGAGTTCCCGACCGTAACCCGATCGCTTAATCCCCCCAAAGGGCAGACGCGGATCGGATTTGACCATACCATTAATAAACACCGAACCCGCTTCTAATTCGCAAATTAAGCGATCGCGTTCTGTAGCATCCTGAGTCCAGGCACTCGCACCCAAGCCAAAGGGACTGTCATTCGCTAGCGCGATCGCGGCATCCAGATCGGGTACTGTAAATAGCAACGCCACGGGGCCAAAAAATTCATCGCGGTAGGTGGCACAAGTGGGGGGAATATTCTTGAGAATAGTAGGTTCATAAAAAAAGCCTGGTAATCCAGACCAAGGTTTACCGCCAATTAAACATTCCGCTCCACCCGCGATCGAATCTCGTACCTGTCGATCGATCTGCTCCAAACCCGCCAAGGTCGCCAAGGGGCCAACATTAGTCGCAGTCTGTAATGGGTCCCCGATCTGGAGCTGGCTAAATGCCGCCACAAACTTGGTGCTAAAATCATCGGCGATCTCATCTAGCACGATGAACCGTTTGGCAGCAATGCAGGATTGCCCATTATTGAGCAGTCGTGCCTTTACCCCGACAGCGACAGCCTCATCCAGATCCGCACTCGTCGTCACGATAAACGGATCGCTACCGCCTAGTTCCAGCACGGTTTTTTTGAGAACTGCTCCGGCTGCTTGGGCTAAACTGGCTCCAGCGGGTTCGCTGCCCGTGAGGGTGGCAGCTTTGACTTGGGGCGATCTGATGACGGATTCGACTCGATCTGCGGAAATTAACAGGGTTTGAAATACCCCTGGCGGAAACCCAGCTTGAAGGAAAATATCTTCGATCGCGATCGCGCACTGGGGCACATTAGAAGCATGTTTGAGCAGAGCCACATTCCCCGCCATCAGGGTGGGCGCGGCGAATCTAAATACCTGCCAAAATGGAAAATTCCACGGCATGACGGCTAAAATCGTGCCGAGCGGTTGATATTCAATCCGAGATTGACTGGCATCAGTGGCAACTATTTCGGGGGCTAAAAACTCTGCCCCATGCTCTGCATAATAGTCACAAACCCAAGCACATTTTTGGATTTCAGCGATCGCCTGTTCGATCGGTTTGCCCATCTCTAGGGTCATGAGTTTCGCCCACTCAAAGGACTGTCGATCGTCCCGCAGGAGGCTAGCCGCCTGATGGAGCCATTGACTCCGCTGCTCCCAGGATGTCTGGCAATAGTCCTGAAACACCCGCCCCGATTCGATAATTTTGGCTTTGAGGACATCATCGGAGAGAGTTGGGAAAATTTTCAGTTGTTGCCCTGTCGTCGGATTGATACTGGCAATACCCATTGGTTTAGTCTATCCCTTAGCTAGAGAGTGCCCTCATTCGATCGTGACAAACTTCGGGGCTGTAACATCAAAACACATGATAAACATGATGAAAATTTACATTGATGCTGCATCTGTCTCAGATAATCGATCGATCGCTGGCTGCTTAGTTATTCAGTCAGTCACTACAACTAATAAATCCAAGGAATCAACTTCTTGACAACAGTAGAATAATTAGCATAGTCTGGAAACTTTTCTGTCAGCCAAACTTCTTCTGTTCTGGACTTAGCATCAAAAAATACGAACAAAACGATCGAACCTACCACATGTACCCAACTCATCCGCCAGCTTGCATAAGCTAAAGCCAGGTAAATTACCCCACCATATAAAGGATGCCTGACAATTCCATAGATACCAGTTTTTACTAATTGCCCATCATCTCTAGGGTGGGGTAATGGCGTGAGGTTTCGACCCAGATCGAAGAGCGATTGACCCAGGAAAACTATTGCTAAAATGCTGAAGATAGCTGCCAAAATCAAACTCAAATACTGCCAAACAGATGTATTTAAATCGATAAAATTAGGTGTATTTGGTGGTGCGAGAGCAAAAATAAGTAGTAAAATGCCTTGATAAATTACCCAGTATTCACCACGATCGCCTCGCCACCAGTCACCAGTAATACCCCAATCTGATAATAGTTTCATGGATTATTTATCATCATTTTAGCCGATTACCTACTTCGAGCGCGGCTACGCCAACGATAGCAGTGTCCCACGCTAAAATGGTTATTATAAGGCAGACCAAAAGCCACCTATCGCAGTACCTCCACCATCTCAAGAGTGGGTTAAAATCAACTCTAACCAAGCCGGAATCAGACGATGACTGACTTGCCAAATATTCTATGCCATTGGTGCAATTATGATGCCAAGCTCATTCTTGCATTGGCACCATGTCGCGGGGGGTCAGGAGAGCAAGGACAATTGCCACCAAAATTAATGCTGGAACATCGCCGAAGAGATGTCCGCGTTCTGCGGAGTCAGTTACTGCCTGTACTGCCATAATTAGCCCGTGGACAGCACTCGACCAGACAGTGAACCAAATTAAGCTCAGGTGCAGTTCTGGTTTGCGAGCAGCCCCCAGCAAAAAGACCCCAAGCGTCGCATAAACACCGACAACCATCTGTTCGGATTTAGAATGCTCTGGCTGCCATCCCCAGCCTGACGGCCAAATTTCGATGAGCGGATAGATAAGCAAAAAGGCAATGCCAACTACAACCAGGGCGATTTGTAAGTACCGATGACGTTCGTTCATTACTCTAACCTCCGCCTATATTTGTAATGTTATTTGCGCTAGTGTCGCAATTTTTCCCCGCACAGTAGCTCGGATTATCGCTAGCAACTCACCCGACTAACTGCCTGCTGCTGACACCATCAGTCGTGCGTCCGCTCATTTCACTGGGATACACCCGATAGATGGCAACTACTTCGGCTCGTCCCCAAGAATCGATCCAAGTCCGATTGAGAGCGGGTGAAAGTGTGGGATTAATCTCTTTGATGAGTTGCCAAATC
>NZ_JANLWO010000429.1:0-5463 GCF_031364565.1 Chamaesiphon sp. OTE_20_metabat_361 | reverse complement strand
CGGGTGGTACAGTCGGATCGATCGATCGTGCAAAACTCGCACCACTTCAATCCCCGCCAGCACGCCCAGACAACCATCATAAATCCCGCCAGTCGGCACGGTGTCGATATGCGAACCAGTCGCGATCGCACCTGCATGTGGATTTAAACCCTCATACCGACCGATAATATTACCAGCCGCATCCGTCCTTACGGTCATTCCGGCTTCAGTCATCCAAGTCTGCACCAGTTGACGCGCGCGTAAATCTTCAGGTGTAAACGCCACACGGCTGATGCCCCCTTTGGGTAGTTTGCCAATTTCGGCTAGTTCGGCTAGGCTGCGATCGAGTCTAGCAGCATCGATTTTTAATTCACTCAGAGTCGGTGATGATGTAATTGTCATGGGACTGGCGGATAGGGAATAGGGAGAAAATTGTATTTCTAGTTGTATAGAAGGTCTAATGGGTTAGGATATTTTACTTTCAACTCGTTCGCGTAGCGTCCCCGTTCGCGCAGCGTCTGCCTCAGCAGAAGGGGAATCGATTATTGCTAACAATCGCAACCGTGCGATCTGACTAATTTCCTCGATCGCGGTAGTTAATTCTGCATCGGCTGAATTCTGTAAACGGCGATCGAATGCTGCTAAAATGCTCGATTTAGTATGGTTTTTGACGGCAATAATAAAGGGAAAACCAAATTTTTCTAGATAAGATCGATTGAGTTGTTGAAACCTAACATATTCATCCTCACTCAACCGATCTAAGCCAGCACCTGATTGTTCTTGCACCGATGCTGCTGCCATTTTGACCTTGCTACCCAAATCGGGATGAGCGCGCACTAGAGCCAACTTTTGCTCGCGATCGAATCCTAGAACGATCGTCATCATTTTCTGATGTAAATCCTCGATCGATACAAATGGTCGTTGGCACCATACTTGGGCAGCAACAGTGGGTGTATGTTCAAAAATTTCACCCAGTGCTTGAATCAATTGCGATCGATCCATCCGATTAATTTGACTAAGGGAATAAACCATAGATTTCAAGAAATGTCGCAATATATTCTCAATTCTCAATTCTCAATTCTCAATTAAATTAACTGCCTCGATAAGTACTATAAGACCATGGTGAAACCAGTAGAGGTATATGATAATGCGCGTTAAGATCGGCAATTTGAAAGCGAATAGGAATGCGATCGAGAAATGCTGGTTTAGGTAAATTAGCCTGAGTACGATCGAAATAACTGCCCACCGCGAACACTAGTTCGTATTCGCCAACTTGTAAGTCGCCATCGGCTAATAAGGGCTGTGCTGTGCGTCCATCTCGATCGGTATAAACTTGAGTAATTAAGGTGCGATTTTCTGATGGAGATGCGATCGAGTAGAGGGTTATTTCAACCCCTGCGGCGGGACAGCCGTGGGCTGTGTCTAATATGTGAGTTGTTAATTTACCAGCCATAATTGGAAATCAGGTGTATCTATGGGAATTTTGAAGATGGAGAATCTAACGCAGTGCCGCCCTAATAGGCTTCGTTTTCGCCTGTTTTACCCATAAGTCTATTAGCAAGATCGTAGTCCTTTACCCCACCCCAACCCTCCCCTTATAAAGGGGAGGGAGCCGGAAAAATCCCCTCCTTGGAGGGGTGCCCGAAGGGCGGGGTGGGTAGATCTTCGCATCACCCCCAAAAGACCATACCTGTAATTTTTCATCGCAAAGGGCCACCTAAAATGGTTTTAGCGATCGCACCAGTCACATCTTCAGGCGGCTCATGTTTCAATTGTTGATACCAGGCTTGAGTTACATCGGGATCGCAACCGTGAATTTGCTCGGCACGTTGACGCGCTTTAGCGACGACAGCATTGGCGCGTTCTTTGCGTTCGGATTCGTAACGCTTGAGGGCATCCGGTACGCTGATATTGGTCGCAATTAGATAATTACTCAGTACCCAAGCATCTTCGAGAGCTTGACAGCCGCCTTGTCCGAGATCGGGACAAGTCGCATGAGCGGCATCACCTAGAAGTGCCACTCGCCCCCGCACGTAGCGATCGATCGGCCCCATGTCATGAATGGCGATGCGGGCGGTTTCGGCGGGATTGAGTCGCTCGATTAGTTGTTGAACTGGTTCGTCCCAGCCGTGAAAATGCGCTTTTAATTCGGCTCGATAGTCGGCTGGCTCGGCGGAGTTATCGGGTGAGAGCGGAACATCTAAAAAGAAATAACAGCGTGAGTCGCCCACAGGCATCAGGGACGCGCGTTTGTGTTCGCCGACATAGATGCTCCAGGTATTTTTCGGTGCTAATTTTTCATCAGCGGGTACCAATCCATTCCAATTGATATATCCCGCATACTTGGGTTCGACAGGTTCGTCTAGAATCTGTTTGCGAAATTGCGATCGAATGCCATCGGCAGCAATAATTAAGTCACCACTGGTACGATGACCATTTTCAAAGATCGCCGCGATCTCAGTCTCAGATTCTTCAAAGTCGATACATTTATGGTTGAGATATACTTGCCCAGGAAATGCGGCGAGTAGCATGGCTTGTAAATCCCGACGGGCGACTGGATACGGACGCTGTCCGACTCGATCGATCAGCGGCATCAAGTCGATATGATTGAGCAATTCTCCAGTTTTACTACGATATTCCATCGCATTCATTTCACCCCCGATCGCGGCAATTTCCGCCCCTAAACCCAGTCGATTCAGCACTTTGACCCCGTTCGACCAGAGGGAGATTCCCGCTCCTACTGGGCGCAATGTGGCGACTCGATCGTAAATTTCCACTTCGTAACCCGCCTGCTTGAGCGCGATTCCGGCTGTCAATCCCCCAATCCCCGCCCCGATAATAATTACTTTGAGATGGTTCATCTTAAATTAATTGATAATTGATAATTGAGAATTGATAATTGAGAATTGAGAATTGAGAACTGGGTTATTAGTGTGGGAATTTAAACGCCTGTTCTTTGTTAATTCTGCTCTATCATATTGTCTCCCCGTCTCCCCGTCTCCCCGTCTCCTAGTCCCCTCGTCCCCTCGTCTCCCCGTCTCCCCCTCCCAATTAAAACGGATGATACTGATGCCAGTGCTGGGCGATATCGATGCGACGACACAGCCAGACGAGATCGTGTTGCTGCACGTAGTCCAAAAATCTCCCCAACGCCGCCGCCCGTCCTGGTCTGCCTACTAAGCGACAATGTAGCCCCACGCTCATCATTTTGGGTGCGGTTTCGCCCTCGGCATAGAGGACATCGAAAGCATCCCGCAGGTAGGCAAAAAACTGTTCGCCCGAATTAAAGCCCTGAGCTGTCGCAAATCGCATGTCATTATTGTCGAGAGTATAGGGAATGACCAAATGCGGTCTACCATAGTCATGCGTCCAATAGGGTAAATCGTCAGCATAGCTGTCTGAGTCATAGAGAAATCCGCCAGTTTCGACGACTAATTTGCGAGTATGCGGGCTATTGCGTCCGGTATACCATCCGGTGGGACGTTGCCCCGTAACTTGAGTATGAATTGCGATCGCTTTTTGGATATGTTCGCGTTCGGCTGACTCGGTAAAATCCTTGTACTCGATCCATTTGTAGCCATGACTGGCAATCTCCCAGTCAGCTTCCAGCATGGCAGCAACCGCATCGGGATTGCGGGCTAATGCCATCGCTACTCCGTAGACTGTGACCGGAATTTGTCGATCGATAAACAGTCGATATAACCTCCAAAAACCCGCCCGACTACCATATTCATAACAAGACTCCATATTCATGTGTCGTTGCCCTACAAACGGCACCCCACCCACAATCTCGGACAAAAACGCCTCCGATGCCGGATCGCCGTGCAAAAGACAGTTTTCGCCACCTTCTTCGTAATTAATTACAAACTGAACGGCAATTCGAGCTTGTTCTGGCCACTGGGGATGTGGTTGGTTCCGCCCATAGCCGACTAAATCGCGTGGATAGTCGATCGAGGTCATAGATTACGCTTTAGCTTAACGTATTTTTATTGTATACTGTACACAGTATTTTAATTTGCCTCTATAAAATCCCCTCCCAGGAGGCTACGGTGTCTACATAAGTCGGTTGGACTTCGATGTAGCTGGGCTTACCCCCCCAACCCCCCTTTATAAGGGGAGGGCTGGGGTGGGGTAAAGATCTCCGCAGCAACTCAAAAAAATTCCAATCGCGCCCCAGCTCAAAAACCGCGCCAACTTGCCAATAAACCCAAAACTAGCATAATTATCTTGAGAGAAATGGTATGAATCAGACAGTTATCACCAAACACCAAATTTTTATCTGTGGTTCGGCATTGCGCGGACAACCAGATCACTCGAATTTAGGCAACGCCAAATTTATCCGCGCCGTGAGTACCGAGCCGCTCTATCGACTACATGCCGCCGAAAATGGCTGGCACCCAGCAATTTATCAAGTCGATCTCGGCGGAATTTCAATTCCTGGCGAAATCTACGAAATGACAGCAGCGGAGTTTGAATACTTAGCAACCAATGAACCGCCCCACATGTACCCCACAGAGGTAAAACTCATCGATGGGGAAGTTGCCACGGCATTTTTCTATCCGCAAGCACTGATAGAACGCCACAATTGGCCGGATATCTCCGATCTCGGTGGCTGGGCTGCCTACAAATCTGCTCGACTGGAAACAGTTTCCTAGATTGGTGTCAGTCAGGAAATATGGGGGTGGAGATCTGTCGATGGAGCTATTTACGATCGCCACCCTAGCTGTTATACTAAAAAGTATCTTAGGGCACAGAAAAAGATTCGGACATACATCTCAGATAGTCTAGAGTGTGTGGTGACAGGTTTGGAAGTGCCTCCTGCAATTAACCAATTGAGGAGGTTCACAATGAAATATTTAGACCGTAACAAAGCTAGTGTCGATCGCGACCGATGGGAAGTTTACAAGCAACTAGAACTAGTTCCCGATCCGATCGATAATTCAGCTTACAATCGTGGTGGATTTAAATTTGGGATCGACCGCATCTGGCGAACTATACTCGGATTACTAATGGATGAATTAGTTGCCGAGCAACAGGTTGAATATCTCGATCGCTGTTGGGATGTAGATGCAAAAGATCGATCGGCATCGAAGACGCTACAACGATTTTTGACACTAATCAGCTAACAAACGTCAGTTCGGGTTAAGGAGAGCCTGGAGACTGGAAGTCTCGGCTCATGGTGCCAAGTGCGCCTGTCTTGTCTTGACGCACACAAACGGGAGGTTCCCTCCCGTTCGATGCGTCGCTGATTCGCTGCAAGGTTGCGCTGTCTTGACCCAAACACATGGGTCGGGAACCTCCGCGTGATTTGGGTCGCTAAACCCTCGGGGAACCCTACGTATGGCGCATCCGCTGTCTTGAAAAGGTGCTTCACTTGCGGCGTTTTTATTCGGGGGTTCCCCCCGAATAAGAAAACGACAAGACAGGGGAAACCCCAAGAACGCACTTTTCGCTGTCTTGACTGAAACGCACGCTGAGGGAACC
>NZ_JANLWO010000423.1:0-2166 GCF_031364565.1 Chamaesiphon sp. OTE_20_metabat_361 | reverse complement strand
CAACGCGATCGAGAAAATCTGTGCGATCGCGCCATAAGCCATGGAATTCACTAGTTAATTCGATCGTGGCATAGCCGAATAATAATGTATGCAATAGACTGGTTAATTGCTCGATCGGTAATTGTAAATCGGACTGCGATTCACCGATATTGGTTTTTAAATACTTGGCGACACGACGATTGGCGCGATCGAAACTGCGTCCCAATCCTTGACGATTTTCGGTGGAATATTGCCCCGACTCGCCCACGAGCGATCGAATGACGGCGGGAGTCTGCTCTAATGCTTGCAGACAGGTATTGGCATAAGTGCGGAGCATCTCGGCGAGATTACTTGCTGGCGGCAATTCTGTCGTCATACTCTGTCCCAATTGCGCGAACACATCCGCATCTTCGATTACTGCGAGGAGCAACCCATGTTTATTCCCAAATTGGCGAAATAAAGTTACCTCATTTACCTGCGCTAATTCGGCAATCTGCTTGGTAGTCGTCTCACTTACCCCCTGACTGGCAAATAATTCGATCGCTGCCTGGATGATTTTTTGGCGGTTGAGATTGCGAGAAGATGGCATGAGGTAAGAGTTTTGGAGATCTGCGACAATAGAGGTCGCGATAAATGCAAGTGATACTTGCATTTATCAAAAAAGCTTGTTAGGATGTAAATGCAAGCGTTACTTGCAGACCACCTTTTTACTATACCTAGAATTAGGTGTTGGGTATTAGGTATTAGGGAAATTACTCTTAGTGGCAATTCAGACCTAAAACCTCCAAAACCAAAGCCTAAAGCCTGAAACCTAAAACCAAAGCCTAAAACCTAAAACCTAATTATATGACTGTTACTTCGATCGAGAAGCGTGGGCGTAGCCCAATTGAAAATGACTCACCGCAACGGGATACGACACCATTAAGCTGGACGAACGTATTCTTTTTTGGATCGTTTCATCTGATTGCTTTGGCAGCACCGTGGTATTTTAATTGGTCTGCATTGGGAGCGGCGATCCTCCTACATTGGTTGTTTGGATCGATCGGGATTTGTTTGGGTTTTCACCGTTTACTCACACACCGCAGCTTTCAGGTACCCAAACCGTTGGAATATGTCTTCGCAACCCTAGGCGCGTTAGCACTCCAAGGTGGGCCGATTTTCTGGGTAGCCGGACATCGCCAGCACCATTTGTATACTGAAGATTGGGACAAAGATCCCTACTCGGCGAAACGCGGTTTCTGGTGGAGTCACATGCTATGGATTTTTTACCCCAAATCTAATTTCTTTAAATTAGATGAGTACAAAAAAGCTGCGCCAGATTTAGCCAAAGATGCTTATTACCGTTGGCTCGATAAGTATTTCTTGTTCTTACAAATCCCCGTAGGCTTACTATTGTATGCGATCGGCGGTTGGTCGTTTGTGATTTATGGTGTCTTCGTCCGGGCGGTGATTTTGTGGCACAGTACTTGGCTGATTAATTCGGCTAGTCACATAACTGGCTATCGCACTCATGAGTCGGATGACAACTCCCGCAATCTCTGGTGGGCGGCATTACTGACTTACGGCGAAGGCTGGCACAACAACCACCATGCTTATCCTAATGTGGCTAAAGGTGGCTGGCAGTGGTGGGAAATCGATATGACTTGGTGGTCGATTAAATTATTACAAAAGCTCGGTGTTGCTAAACGGGTGATTTTACCACCAACAACTTAGATTACTTCTGAAAATTCTACTTGGTTAATTATAAACCCCGCTTTCCCATGTTAGAGAAAGCGGGGTTTATAAGTAAGATTGTTATTTTATCAACCAGATTTATAATCGGAAATTAAAAACCGTAAGAAAGTCCGATCGATAATACGGGATAAGCATTAAAACCGCGCAAATCGTTTTCAGTTTGACGCGCTTGACTGTCGAGTTGTGAGCGAGTAGTGGGATTGTTATTAAATGCTGGATTGCTTGCTGTGAGGGAGACTTTGGGAGATCCGGTAAACATCACACCGAGATCGGCATTGAAGCCCAAACCTTCATTGCTAGACTTACCAATCCCGATGCCTAGATAAGGCGCGATCGAGTTACCATAGCTATACTCGCCATTGAGAGTACCGACATTAGCGGCTGAATATTGAGTGCCCGCGATCGTATATGTGCCAGTACTACTGGGTTTACTAGTGAGTGCAAAGCGATTAT
>NZ_JANLWO010000393.1:0-3693 GCF_031364565.1 Chamaesiphon sp. OTE_20_metabat_361 | reverse complement strand
GTATCCATGCACATGAGCTTTCTAAATGAGGGACGGCGCGGCAAGCTCCCCGAACTCGATGAGTTTTTGGACAAACAAATCGAGCTACAAACTACCTGGCGCAAAGGCTTGAAGCTCAAAAAAGCTGATGTCCAGAAAGCCTATGACAAGATGCAGTGTTGCGATCGATTGTCGTTGATTTTGTGTCAGCGCCAGATCCCTGACGGTCAAAGATGGCTGGAAATCGCTACCGGGCCGAGTGGCGATCGACATGACATCTTAGAGCGTGAAGATGGGACGCTGAGTGTCCAGCCGTGGCCGTTTACCAGCTCAGAATTTACGCTGCGAATCGATGCTACTTATCCCAAGCAGATGAAATTTGCCAGTAACCAGGAATTGGTAGATGTCCTCCAAACAGCACCGATTAAATCGCTGGAGTGGACATTTCGTAAATAATTTTTAGCAATTAACTCACACTCTTTTTAATCATGAATGAAAATACAAATTTGTTCGATCGATTATTTCGAGATAGCACTGGTGAAGTTGTCATCATGCAATCACCTAATCTACCGATTATCATCTGGATTTCGGCGACGCTGCTAAAGTTTTTCTTTAAAACAGGTCAAGTCAAAGTTGCCTTAGATATCTTAGCTTTTGTTTCGCTGCTCTACTGGTCGATCCTCGAAATTACTCAAGGTGCCGATTATTTTCGTCGCGATTTAGGGGTCATCGTCCTGATTGCCCTAATTACTTCTGTCATTATTCAATTCGGTCAGACTCCGGAGATAACTACCCGTCCACTTAAATCTACCTCGCGATCGTAGGTTAGGTTTTTGTCTTGAAAAAGTCCTTCACTTGGGGAAACCCCAAGACCGGATTTTTCGCAGGTTTTAGGCTTTAGGCTTTAGGGGATGTCTGAAAAGTCTAATTGCTGCGTTTTAATATCTAAATCCCCCAACCCCCTTAAAAAGGGGGCTTTTAAAGTCCCCCTTTTTAAGGGGGATTTAGGGGGATTTAGATCTCTGATTCACACCGAAAAGTTGTAGGTTGGGTAGAGCATTCGCTCTACCCAACCTACAGATCTGTGATGAGTTAAATCGACATTTAAGCAAACTTTTGTTCGTGTCGATCGAGCATGACAACATACTCTGGATCTGTCTTGGCTTGTTGCCACACTTCCCAAAAAATCTTGGCAGATTCTGCCTTAATTGGATCTTCCTCATTGGGGAGAATAGTTTTGGAATCCTTGAGATATTTACGTCCCGATTTGTGATTGGCGTAACGTCTCGATCGCGTGTAGCCCATTTGCAGAAACTTCCGCGCCATATCCATACCTACAAAGTCTCCCTGTTCCTTATATTTAAGAAACAGGGTATAAATTTTGCCAGCAGATTTGCGGGCGATAGCTGGTGTTTTAAATCTCCAGTATGGCAAGATTTCGCTTTTATAAGGTTCGATGAGTAAAACACCTTGTTCGCCTTTGCCGATGCGATAAAGTTCGGGATGTTGGCGAAAGTCGATATTTTTAAAGTCGAGTGTATAATCAAATTTTTTCACAGATTTTCTTTCGATCGACATCTGCTGGAATTGTGGCGAAGATCTACCCACCCCGCCCTACGTGCACCCCTGTCTTGAAAAGGTGCTGCACTTGGGGAAACCCCAAGACCGCACTTTTCGCTCCTGGGATGGGATTTTTTAGGTAAACTTTAATTATCAATTCTCAATTAAGGCTCGTAGCGACTGCTGTCGCCGATGACTGCGACTTTGTGGCGATAAATCAGTTCTGCGCCAAACCAGCCTGAGATTGCTAGTAGCGATGCCACGACGACCGAAATAATCATACCTACAGGTAAAATCGCGCCTTCAAAATTATTCCACCGTAAGATCCAGTTAACTAACGTCAGAGACATTGCGACAACGTTAGTAACCATGTGAATCCAGCCTGCACTGCGCTTTCTGACTCGATCGATCCGCAAAAAATCCAGCATTCCAGTTAGGGCGGCTAATAACCCCGAAACAAACCCCGCACCAATGAACCAGATAGCAGCACGCGCCCAAAAAGCATCGCCTGTCAGCCAATACCCGACATCAGCTCCCGCCGCACCTGAGAGAAAAGCGATCGGAAACGTTACGATTAGTGGATGGAGTGGATGCTTGGCGATCGCAACTGTACTCGGTACGCCGCTATCATGATACTCGGTAGTGTTACTTTCGATAAATGGGGGAATGCTGGGAGTTTGAGCCATGATTTTGTGCCTAGTAATAAAGTTTAAATAGTCGGAATTTGAGCGATTTGACTTTTGGCGTGAATTACCAATTTGCCCAGTTGAGCCTCTAATTGGTGGAGCTGGAGCGATACACCAGGCAGATCGAAATTGCGGAGATCGAGCAGCGCAGTAAGTTGTTCGATAATCACCATTACTAATTTGAGATTTAAACCTTCACCTTGAGCCGCTAAAATCTCTAGTGAAATGCGATTACCATCTTCATCAATTTGGGGAATGGCAGTTGCTGACATCTTTTTGACTGCGTTTTGCTCGCGGAGTAAAAAGGTTGTCGAAATTACAAATTGGTTTTCACCAGGTAAATCTAGTGATGCTTGTTGAATATCGATCGTGACTGGCTGCCCATCCAGCTCCATTTTCAAGCCACGTAATTTGCTCTGAATATATTCGCAACTAAAAGCATGATTGATATCAGCTTCTGTCAAAATAATTCGCGCTTCAGCCTCAGTTGGATGAGTGAGTTCGATATTACCAAAAACTGCTTTGAGTGGATCGATCGACACCTCATCAGTATCGATTTGAATATTTTCGACTCGCAAATCTTGCTTGACAACTACTCCCTTGCCGGAGATCTCGACAGAATCTAATTTTCCTTGGATAAAATTTACAGGATTAGTCCGAATATCGACCTCGATTTCTTCAGAGCGATCGAGCTGAGTGGCAATTCCCAGCTCTACTACTTTACTTAGTGCCCGATCGCCCAAATCGGGAGGATTTTGTGCCATGTTTTTCTGGTATAAAATTCAGTTTAGAAAACACGAAGATTGACAGAGTTTTGTGTGTATTACTTTAGTAATAGCAATAATAAATAATAATTGAATCTACCGATAGAGATAGAATGGATCTCCCTCTTGAGAGAGAAGACTCTCAGGATTGACATTGCTAGCATACTGAAGTTGCAATCATCTAACTGCCATGAAACTAAAACCGATCGAACAACAAGTTGTTGCTGTGGTTGGAGCTTCTAGTGGAATCGGTCGCGAAACTGCGCTTCAGTTTGCCAAACGCGGTGCAAAATTGGTAGTTGCGGCGCGGAGTGAATCAGGCTTGGCATCATTAGTCAAGGAAATCGAGCAATTTGGATCGGAGGCGATCGCGGTTACTGCTGATGTGGCTAAATTTAAACAGGTCAAAAGTATTGCCGACCAAACTATCGAACGCTTCGGACGGTTGGATACTTGGGTACATGCGGCAGGAACTGGAATTATTGCTCCCTTCGAGCAAGTAACTCCGGAAGAATTCAAGCGGGTCATCGATGTCAATCTGATGGGATCGGTCTATGGCGCGATGGTGGCAATGCCGCACCTGAGACAGACAGGGCGGGGCGCATTCATCGCGGTTTCGTCAGTTGAGGCGCGGCGCTCGATGCCACTGCAATCAGCCTATTCTGCATCCAAACACGGGATGGAAGGCTGGCTCGACTCATTGC
>NZ_JANLWO010000381.1:0-1916 GCF_031364565.1 Chamaesiphon sp. OTE_20_metabat_361 | reverse complement strand
CCGCCCCATCCACTTCAAATCGCTGTTCCCCTCCAAATCGTTCTGTCAGTCCTAAATCGTGCATCACAGCACCTAAATATAGCAGTTCGCGATCGCATTTGAGTCCATCGCGTTTACCCAGCAAATCGCCAAAGAAAAACGTCCGCAGGCAGTGATTGCACAAGAAAGACGGCGATACTTCTGTGGTTAGTTGGGTGGCCTTTTTACAAATGTCGCTATCTGGAATGGAATAGTTAGTTAAAGACATTGTTGCTCCTTGAATAATGAATAAAGCTTTGGGAAAGTGAATTGGCAATAGACTAGAGTTAACTGAGCTTAAATCTCAGGGTGGAAATACTGTGGCGGAGGTTTATTACCAAGAAGTGGGTCGATCGCAAATAGGACAAGGTAGTGCAGCTTATGGAATGGCAATGTCAACGTTGATGATTTCTATAGGGTGGGGTGGATCGATGATTGCAAAGAAAAAGGAATCAAAACTTTAAACAACCAGCAGAATGTGGGTTTGAAGGTAGGATCGATCGCTTTCTGGAAGATGAAGATCTCTGCTTCACGTTCTCTGTGCCTTGCCAAACCAGGTAAAGATCGAAGGTGCGCCTCGGAAATACCACAACGCCAGTACCGGATCGCAAATCATGCACCCAAACGATGATAGTGGCACGAATGGTACGATGGGGGTGCCGTATAAGTGATGGACTGTATCCCATGCTGTGTGCAGCAGCCAGCCAATCCCGATAAATCGGTAGTCCTTTAATCCAAAGTAGGCAACACCAGTCATCACATTACAGAAGGCAAATTCCCAGCCTAGTAAACCACCATTAAGATATGCAGATCCAGCTCCAGCAATCAATAGGGCACTGAAATTGCGACGGTTTGGCTCTCTAAATAAAGAGCAGAGGGTAATAAAAATTAAAGCCACCACTAACGGTGAAATTAGCTCGATCATCGTTATTTCAGGTCTAGATTGGATTGGCATAGTATTACTCTGACTTTATTTTGTGCGGTTGGTTAGTATGGAAAACTAAATATTTCTACATCTTTTGTCGATATTCCCATTTCTGAAAAGCACGATCGTATGCGTAGCCCTGACGTTGAAAAAAGACCCGCCACGCAGCCACTCCCCGCACGATTCCCCAGGAAGTTAATACATATAGCGACCAAGGAACACCAAAACCAGTGAAGAAATTGATGGGAATCAGACAGGCATTCACGATCGCATACTTACCAAATCGATCTTGCAGTTTCGATCGACGATAGAGATCGAAATCTTGATGTTTTTTAATTACTTGTTGCTGACTGAGCCACCGATCTCTTGCAAGTTCGATCGTCTCAGGAGAGATACTGAGTTCTTGGGCGATTTCTAGCAATTGAGAATGAGGTAAATCAGTATCTAGAGTCGAGCGATCCGACAGTGCAATATCTAAAATTTCTCGAACATTTTCCTGGCTATAAGCGTGAGTTGAGGATTGTTTTGAAAAGTCCATAATCCAAGCAATTTAATTTATTAGTTGGTAACAGCATCTATGGGATCGAACACCTCATGCCAAGCTCGATGAACCAGTGTGGTTGAGGATGTAAATAATGAAAAGCCGAGTAGTGGGTGGAGAATACCTAAATGTAAGAAATGATTCAAGTGTCCCGTGACAAATTGCAGCGTCAGTAGTATTCCTAAACCTACTGTCAGCATCTTGATTTTTTGAGAGAATGGATGAACGAATAGCCCTGCTAAAAGTAGAACAACTAGTCCACCATATCCGCGTACCAGTAGAACGTGAATGTTCCACCAAGTAGGATCGTCGAAAACTGCTAATCCAACTGTTAATAGTTGAGCAATCAGGCAAAAGTTGAATAGTACTGCAATTGCCAGAAACCCTTTTTGAATCCAGTATCCAGATAATTTAGTTTGCTCAGAATGAAGT
>NZ_JANLWO010000379.1:0-3564 GCF_031364565.1 Chamaesiphon sp. OTE_20_metabat_361 | reverse complement strand
GCGTTTGATGCCTGCTTGTTTGTTGTAATAGGCTTGGGCAACGGCAGTATTCGGTTTATGGCTACCAGCGGGGCTAACGCCTTCATATTTGTAGTAAATCTTAGCAGGCGTATCGAGAGCTTTTTCCAGTCGGCGGGCACGATACAGGGGAGTAGGTCGCCATTGTTGATAGATCGATCGTACTTCGTCAGGAATCTCAATCCACCGTTCTTGGCTCACTTCCTGCTCGATGAGGCTCATCGGAAACAGGGGTGCTAAATCGGCAGGTGCGATCGGTTTTCCGTTACCAGGATGGAGAATTGGTGGTAATGGTGTGGGTAAATCTGCTTGGATGTTATACCAAGCGGTAGGCATTTGGTTTTCGGTCAGGAGGTATTTGATTTGGTTCATGATTTTATGTTTGGTAGAGATCGAAAGTCTTATTCTCTGCTCAAGGTGCACTCAATTCGCCCAATTTAGTGTTAGCTGCTGCTGAAGCTCCAGCGGGAAATTCAGCCTCACCAATCGCCCAAAATTCCAGTCCGGCAGCTATGGTTTGCGGTCGAGCGTCGAGAATGCCAAAGAGGGTCACGCGATGACCGCGCCGTTGCAGCTCGTGTCCTAGTGTAGTCATGGGATTGAGATGCCCCGTAAGAGCTGGACAGATGATGCCAAAATGAGTCATGCACGGCTTCCGATATTTTGTGGGTCAGGATATTTCAATAAATTCGATTGAGGTCATATTTTTGACCGATTTTAGTTGAGAAATTGCATCGCTGTTTGTTGAAGTCGATCTTGGTGCGATCTGAAGATCGCGCAAAGTGTGACGGTTCAAGACTTTTGCTAGAGCCTGCCGCAATCTTTTTCAGGTGCCAGGAACCAATAATATTTGCCGTCAGCGGGAAATGCACGGCTCATAACTCTCTTGAAAAGGTGCTCCACTTGCGGCGTTTTTATGTCTAGGGTTCCCCCGTCTTGGCGTTTTTTATGCGGGGGTTCCCCCCGCATAAAACGCCGCCGAATAAGAAAACGACAAGACGGGGAAACAAGCGACGTTTGCGGGGGAAGCTTCCCCCGCAAAGCTCGCGCCCCTGTTCCCGCACTTTTCGCTGCGCTTACGACCGAAATAGAAGTTCTGCTGTGCCGAGTTGACGATCCACACAAAAACTCCTACTTTATAGATGGACTCCTACTGGCTATTGACATTGTAGCGATCGCCTGAGAACAATTTGTTGCAGAATCTGACGAATTTTTATCAGATTCTTACGATTCCTCATTTATCACCAAAATGAAACTACCCTGCTAGATTGCAAATGTCGTAATTCTAGATTCGATCGAATCCTCATTCCTCAGTAGAAAAGTCCGCAGATTAAATCGAATTTTTCTAATAAATAAATTATTTGAATGGGTAAAAGTAATTTGCATCCACAGTTAAATGTAGTAGATGGGGTTGAAATTTTATCCAGTCAGCAGGTCGGATGGCAGGGCATCTTAGTCGAAAATTATCAAGCCCCACCAAATAACATTTGTGAGTATAGTTCTGGTGCTTTGCTCGCACATTGGCTGAGTTTTCCCTCCGTTCAACCCATGTATTTAGTCCAAAATCATGGCGAATGTTGGCATGAATCGATTGTCAAACAGGACGATCTAGTCTTGGTACCAGCGGGACAATCAACTTACTGGCAATGGCCGACAAATAGTTCAACGTCAAACCTCGGCATCTACTTACAACCGGAATTAGTCGCACAAACTGCTAGATCGGCAGATCTCAATCCAGATCGGATCGAGTTGATGGATTGTTTCTCTCAATCTGACCCACACCTGCACCAAATCGCGATGATGCTGTTGGCAGAACTGCGATCGGGTGGCATCCTGGGGGAGTTATATGTAGAATCATTGACCCAAGTATTAGTCATTCATTTACTGCGAAGCTATTGTGTTTTCAGCCAAATATAGTCGATTTCCATAGCTTAAATCCTCGTCGATTAGAGAACGCAATCGAATATATCCACGCTCACCTCGATGGCGATCTATCAATGGTATAAATTGCCGCAAGTGTGAATAGTAGCCCTAATCACTTTGCCAGCTCTTTCAAAAAAGCTATGGGTATTTCGCTACATCAATATGTGATTAAACAGCGTATAGAGCGGGCAAAACTGCTCCTAGAAATTTTTGATGAGATGACGCACAACGTTATCTTTAACGAGTAGTTGTTTAGACAGTTCGATTAAAAGTTTGCGCATTCGATCGAGGGACAGATTTTGAGTACTTAATTCCAGTGTTTTGACATAAAATTGTTGTTCGAGTGAAAGTTCAAAACATTCAGGTGACATCGGGCTTGCTCCAGTTTGTGAATAGAGATTGAGAATTGAAAGTAGGCGAGTCGATCGCAGCCATCAAATTACTTTGAAGGTAGAATCGATCGCTTTCTGGAAGATGAATATCGTTGCTTCAAGTTCTCTGTGCCCTGCCAAACCAGGTAAAGATCGAAGGTGCGCCTCGGAAATACCACAACGCCAGCGCAGGATCGCAAATGGCGCACCCAAACGATATAAAGAGCAGAGGGTAATAAAAATTAGAGCCACCACTAACGGTGCAATTAGCTCAATAATTGTTATTTCGGGTCTAGATTGAATTGGCATAGTATTACTCTGACGTTAGTTTGTGAGGTTGATTAGGATGGAAAACTAAATACTTTTATGTCTTGTGTTGATATTCCCATTCCTGAAAAGCGCGATCGTAAGCATATCCCTGACGTTGAAAAAATACCCGCCATGCAGACACTCCTCGCACGATTCCCCAAGAAGTTAATACATATAGCGACCAAGGAACACCAAAGCCAGTGAAGAAGTTTAATGGAATTAGACAGGCATTAACAATTGCATATTTACCAAGTAGATCTTGCAGTTTCGATCGGCGATATAGATCGAAATCTTGATGTTTTTTAATTACTTGTTGCTGACTGAGCCACTAGATTTTGGCAAGTTCGATTGACTCAGGAGAGATACTAAGTTCTTGGGCGATTTCTAGCAACTGTGGATGGGACAGATTTGAGTCTAAAGTAGAACGATCTGCCATGGCAATATCTATAATTTCTCGAACATCTTCCTGGCTATAAGCGTCAGTTGCGGATTGTTTTGAAAAGTCCATAATCCAAGCAATTTAATTTATTAGTTGGCAACAGAATCTGTGAGATAGAACACCTCATGCCAAGCTCGATGAACCAGTGTGGTTGAGGATGTAAATAATGAAAAGCCGAGTAGTGGGTGAAGAATACCTAAATGCAAGAGATGATTTAAGTGCCCCGTGATGAATTGCAGCGACAGTAGTATTACTAAACCTACTGTCAGCATCTTAATTTTTTGAGGGAATGGATGAACGAACAGCCCTGCTAACAATAGAACAATTAGTCCACCATATCCGCGCACCAGTAGAACGTGAATATTCCACCAAGTAGGATCGTCGAAAACTGCTAATCCAACTGTTAATAGTTGAGCAATCAGGCAAAAGTTGAATAGTACTGCAATTGCCAGAAACCCTTTTTGAATCCAGTATCCAGATAATTTAGTTTGCTCAGAATGAAGT
>NZ_JANLWO010000366.1:0-7865 GCF_031364565.1 Chamaesiphon sp. OTE_20_metabat_361 | reverse complement strand
GGGCTTTTTACCACTGGTGGGGATATTTATTGCTAGTGTAATCACTGGTGGCATCGCCTGGGGTACTAGTTATGTGTGGCAGCAGTTTGTCCCGATGAGCAATACCTTTACTTTAATATTGCAACTGGTCTTATCTGGAGGCATTAGCTTAACTGTCTTTCTAGCGATCGTCTCCCAACTAAAGTTACCGGAATTCGACCGATTTATCGGTCAATTGCGTCAGAAAATATTTCGTAAATAGCTTATTTAATTATTAACTATTAATTATTAACTATTAGTTACTCCTTACCCAGCGTTTGAAGTGCTGCTTAGTATCGGCATCGAGTAAACTCCAAATTCCCAATGTTCCAGAGAAGAAAAAGACCACACTCGCCACATATAGCATCGAGACAATTAACGCCGTCCACCATGCCCAAACTTGAGACTGTCGCAGCTTAAAAATTAGCCCTTCAATTAACATACCAATCCCAAAAATTCCGCAGCCTACATAGAGAGTATTGAGAATAGATTCCCATTCGGTAATACCCAATCGTCCTTGTGGGGCTGCTGTCAAAATTCCGTAAGGATTGCGCAGGATTAAAACTAAAAAGATATATAAATAAATAGTAAAGCTGATATTCCAGTGTAATCTTTTCAACCAGTTCCAGTAAGTAAGAATCCCGACAATGCAGAGAATTGCGATCGCATCAAACCAAAAGTGAGAATTGGGACGGGGCGCATGAATACTGCCACTATTAAACACAAACATTAAGATCAGCAGACTAATCGGAACAGAGCGTAAACTCCAAATTGTAATAACTAATGAGGTGGGAATTGGTGTAGTGGTGAGGAGCATCAATCTCAATAATTAATTTAATATGACAACCTGACAATCGATCGAGCTGTGACGAACTTGTAAAGGCTGATGCTAAACCGTTAAATCGAGCTGAGGATGCGATCGAGAGCTAACTCAAATACAGCAGTCGAGTAGAATCTAGGTGGTAGCAATCTATACCCGCCATCATAACAAATGTTACTCGGATGCAATCAGCCAAAGTACTGACACCATCTGCTGTCTGGGTTAGCACTGTGGAAATTTAGCTCGACTCGATCGCTGTCCCATTAGATAATCCTCAGCTTAAACCGGACAAGTTTTGTTAAAGTGAGAAGTGTAGACTGCAAGCGGATGGGAAGGCAAAATCATGGCAGGTAAACTTTTAGTAGTAGACGACGAACCAGGATTGCGGGAAGCGGTGCAAGCATATCTCGAAGATAGTGGGTACACCGTCCAAGTGGCGAGTAGTGCTAAAGATGCCTGGGAATTGTTACAACATCAGTTGCCTGACTTGGTTATTTCCGATGTGATGATGCCGCAGGAAGATGGCTATCAGTTTCTCAAAAGAATGCGGGATGATGACAGATTCAAAGCCACGCCTGTAATTTTCTTAACGGCTAGAGGCATGAAAGCCGATCGCATTTCTGGCTATCAGGCGGGTGTCGATGCCTATTTATCCAAACCCTTCGATCCTGATGAACTGATCGCGATCGTCCAAAATCTCCTAGAACGCCGCACCGTTGCCGTAGCTGCCTCCCAAAACCCAGAAATGGAAGGAATCGCCAAACAAATCGCCGCCGAGCTACGCGGGATGCTCAACCCCACCAGCGGCATCGTCAAAACGCCACCCCCAATCCGGATCGATCTGACCCCGCGCGAACAGAGCGTCTTAGATTTAGTCGCCGCTGGCTTGATGAATAAAGAAATTGCCAAGCAGCTCGAAACCAGTGTCCGAAATGTCGAGAAGTACGTCAGTCGTCTGTTTGGGAAAACAGGCACGAATAGCCGCACTGAGCTAGTCCGATATGCACTCGAACATGGATTGACGAACTAATCTAATATTGCTACCACTACTCAAAATAGTTGACATCACTTACCGTGAAGCCGAATCCACATCAGCAGACTCGGCTTCTCTAAACTGGCTTAAGATCTCCTATTTATTCCTATTTATATTTCGTCTGATGACTCTGCGGATCGGTCTGCGGCGATATTTTCGGTTAGAACGAATCCGCTTGCGGAGAGTTGGTTTAGGCTGGACTCGATCGGGTTTAACTTCGGGTTCACCTAATGGCTCGCCGGGTTCGGCTGGCTTATCTTTGGAGTCATCAGGTTTACTTGGATTGAAGATATTGGCAATCTGAAGACTGGCTAACTGAGCTTCTAAAACCTTGGTTTCCGAGATTGTTTCAAATGCGCGAATATTGCTCATACTACCGATCGTCTTAAGATTCAGCAGCGATAGATTCAGCGGCATTTCTGGCGAAACTTTTTCGGCCAACGATAGCAAACTATAGGCGATAATATACGTTTCAGAACCAATACTTACAGTTTGACCTTTGGTATAGTAATTAGTTGCAAAAGCACCGCTCCCAAATACATTAATAAAAGCTTGGAAATTGCCGAATTCAAACTGACCGTTAGTGCTCATTGCTCGCCATTCGGGAGTCAAGTCTTTGAGCTTAATTGAAGTCGGGATGCTATTCCCGCTCAAAACATTCGCTAAACTTGGATCGGCAGCTATTTTTGTGCCGCCGATCGCCGAGCGAATCTCTGGTACGTCTGCACTGAATACTGGCTCAAAAGAACCGATCGCCATTACGCCTAGTAGTCCCCAACAAATTTTTTTGATATTTAACATGAAAGATAGATACATTAACCTGCGAAATGATATCACTTTCAGGTGGATCGCGATCGCGATCGGAGCTATCTTTGTCATCTATTAAGCTTACACAAGCGAACTTAACGGTTAAATAAAAAATGTTCGTAGAGATTCAGGAGATATCGATCGACTACGATCTTCTACACTCACTTTTGAGATTCCGATCCTGTGGTGGTTTGAGTAGGATCGATCGGGATATTTTTAGTAACGATTTCAGGCTCAACTGCCAGCGATTTTGTGGGTTCGATGTTGACTGCTGCTGGTGGTTGAGCTGGAGATCCCAATGGTTTTGATGGCGCTGGCGCTGGCTTGACTTCTAGCTTAATCCAAGCCTCATCTTCAGGGACAGAACCATCTGTGGCTGGTGGTGCGATCTTAGTTACGGGAATAGAATCGATCGACTGTGGCAGCGTCACCTTGGGGGGACTGGAGTTGACAGGAGTTGGTGGTGGCGCGGGAGGAGCGACTTTACTGGCGATTGGTGTCGATCGATCGGAGGTCACTGGGGGCACTTTGACGCGTTCTAAGGGAATGCTACTAGCGACAGGTGTTTGCCCGCTACTGGGGCGCTCGGGTGTAGCTGCTGGCACTGACTGAGGCTGTCTGGAAGTTGCGGCGAGTGGTGTAGGCGTTTTTTGAATCTGTTTGATGACTTCAGGGGTAGCCCGACGGGAATCGCTCGGCTGTTGGCGGTTAGTAACATTTGGCTCGGTATTACTCGATCGATCGATCGGGACTAGTTGACGGCGCAGCTTAAATGTTTCCCAACCAAACCAGCCGAGCAACGCCACACTGGTCGTTTGACCGACCAAGATCCCTCCCGTTACTTGACGGGCGTACAGCCATAAAAATAGTGCGTAAAATAAGCCGACGCCACTCCAAATAAAATCCTGCTTGCGATGGATTTCTGGAAACAAGAAAGCCCACAAATACAATCCCACGCTACTCGTACCAACTAATACAGCTAAGATATATGCCAGCATTTTTTTAGACTACTCCTACGAGCCAACAGCTTAAACTTAGACTCAGCATCGCATATCTCGGTCGTCGCGATCGTGATCTCAGACCGATCGAACATCGCCACGCGATCGACAATTTAATAAGTAATAGTTGAGATGAAGATCGCGATCTTCATCTCAACTACTATCTTATGCCCAAAGCCTAAACCCTAAAGCCCAAAGCCTAAACCGTCGCCGCAACAGCTTCGACTTTTGCAGGTAACAACTCAATGTTGGTAAAATTGAACTCGGTAGTCACTGGCTTGCCATCTTCCACAGCTTCGATAATCCGTTGACTGAGGATTTGGTAATCGCCGACTTTTTGATAGTTATCTTCAAACACGATTTTACCGCTCTTGATTTCGCCTGTAGCTGGATCGGCATAGATCGAGTCATAGCGATGAGAGAGATAACCCGCCCCAGTATCGTGACTGCTGAAGGTGTCGATCGTCACCATAATGCCGTGAATATGGCGATGAACGTGGCAGACTTCGTTATTTCGCAGTTTATAGCGATCGCCCTCGGACTTGCCGCCCATGAGGATTTCTACTGCACCTGTGGCGTCAGTTTCACCATAGCTAAAGGTATTTTTACCATGAGTCTCCGCAAAAGTACGGCGCACGCGATGGATCGCGACTTCCCGCAGTTGACCGAGAATTGAATTACGAGCTTCCTCATCCTCAATCCCCATGACTTCGGCACTCAAATTTGCTTTAACGACGATCGTCCCATTCAAGACGGTATCGCCATACTTGAACTCGACTGCTGCGGTATAGCCAGGAAAATTCGGCTCCCAAGTGTAACGATTTTCGTATGCAGCCTGAAAAAGTTCCTGTGCCGATTTTGATTCTGTCATCTTGCCTAAACTTGTGATTTGGTATTTAATCCTATTTTAGAGATTTTTGACTACATTTTCGCCCCATGATGACCGGATGACGATAAGTTACCAATGTAAGATGATTAGCCCAGATCCCCAATTATCGACTTCAGACTTTGATGGCGTAGCCGCAGCTTTCGCCATCGAGCGGCAATTATGGCTACCGACATTAAGCCAATCGAGCGAAGATAAACAGAAAATTGCCGCTGGGTTATTATTATGTCTATCACTAGCGATCGGTCAAACGATCGATGGTGTCAAGATCGAACGCATCGATCGAATCTATCCACCCGGACGCAATCAGGGTCTGATTGACTTTAAATTAGTGTGTCGCTTACCTTCGGAGCTGCAAGTCGATCTAGGAATATGTATCCTACCATTTGCCGATCCCCAACTTGTCAATGCAGCTTGTAATCGACTATTAGTATATAAAGATTTCGGAATCGATCGCTTATGCTTGCTGCGTCAAAGCGAATTGATGACCGATTTTCGACAATTACCGACCTGTTTGCCCAAGCTCTTATCTGCGGATATTGGCGGTCATTTTATCCCGCTCAAATCTTCAGATATCTTAGCTATTCTGGTAGTTTTGGCAGTATTTCAGCACAAACAACAGTATGAGTTGTCGAGCGAACTAATTCGCGCATATCTGCTCCAAATGGAACCATTAAGCAACAGCGAGCTAGTAAAAAATATTTTGGCGATCGCGCAATTTTAAGAATTTAATTCGTTGGGAGATGAGAGTTCGGAGTTCGGAAAACTGGTGAACTGAAAAATTAATTATCTCCCATCTTCCATCTCCCACATATCAAAAAAATGGATATCCTGACGATTTTACGCCAAGACTATACGAGATTCCCGATCGATCAAAGTTATGATATTTATGCTGAAGATGTTTATTTTCAAGACCCCCTGAACCGCTTTCGGGGAGTAAAACGCTATCGCCAGATGATTAGCTTTATCGAAAAATGGTTCGAGCATCCCACATTTGAATTATATGCCCTCGATCGGGTCGATCGAGCCATTACCACCCGCTGGGCATTGAGCTGGAATACCCCGCTACCCTGGAAACCCCGCATCACAATCAGTGGCAAAAGCGAATTAGTCGTGAATGAATCAGAGTTAATTGTCAGTCATATCGACTACTGGGATTGCTCTCCATTTGATGTAGTGAAACAACATTTTAGAGGGTAGAGGGAATAGGGGATTAGGGGATAGGGGATAGTGGATAGTGGATAGTGAATAGAAAGACGCTCGCGTCTAAAACTCATTACCTCTTACCTCTTACCTCTTACCCATTACCTGTCCCCTATTCACTATTCACTATCCCCTATCCCTCTACCCCCGATTCCGCTGCGACCACACCCGCGTCGGTAAACCCCAGACATAGATAAAGCCTTCGGCTGCTTTGTGATCGAAGCGATCGTCGGCACCATAGGTAGCTAGATTGTCATCATAGAGACTGTACTCTGACTTTCTGCCGACGATCGTTGCATTGCCCTTAAATAGCTTGATGCGGATGGTGCCAGAGACTCGCGTTTGGGTTTGGTCGATAAAGGCATCCAAGGCAGCTTTAAGCGGCGAATACCATAGACCGTTGTAAACGATTTTGCTGTATGTTTCTTCGATGCTGCGCTTGTACTGAGTGACATCGCCAGTGAGGGTCAGACTCTCTAGTTCGCGATGTGCTTGAATCAGCACAGATAGAGCTGGAACTTCATAGATTTCCCGCGATTTGATGCCGACGAGGCGATTTTCTACCATATCGATGCGACCGATGCCATGATTGCCCACAGTTTGATTTAACTGGCTAATCAAACTAACTGGAGTAAGTGCGACCCCATTAATACTTACGGGAACGCCACCAGTAAAACCAATTTCGATATATTCTGGCTCGTTGGGAGTATTTTCGATCGCTTTAGTCAGTGCATATACTTCTTCAAGTGGCTCTACCCAAGGATCTTCGAGCGGCCCTGCTTCTACGCTGCGTCCCAATAAATTAAGATCCACACTATATGGTGAAGATTTTTTAACAGGTGAGGGAATTCCACATTTTTCGCCATAAGCGATCGTTTCTTCGCGGCTCATCCCCCATTCTCGTGCGGGTGCTAATACTTTTAAGTCAGGATTGAGAGCCGCAATCGAGACATCAAATCTCACTTGGTCGTTACCTTTACCCGTACAGCCGTGCGCAACGGCATCAGCACCATATTCCGCCGCCGCTTCGACTAGCAGTTTGGCAATGAGGGGACGTGCTAGCGCTGTCGAGAGGGGATAGCGATTTTCATACAGCGCATTTGCCTTGAGCGCGGGAAAAGCGTAATCGGCAATAAAACGCTCTGTCGCTTTGGCAACTAGCGACACACTCGCACCAGAGTCTAAAGCTTTTTGACGAATCGGTTCGAGTTCGTCTCCCTGTCCTAAGTCAGCCGCAAGGGTTATTACTTCTTCGACACCCCATTCCT
Source organism: Chamaesiphon sp. OTE_20_metabat_361 (assembly GCF_031364565.1). Classification (NCBI taxonomy): domain Bacteria; kingdom Bacillati; phylum Cyanobacteriota; class Cyanophyceae; order Gomontiellales; family Chamaesiphonaceae; genus Chamaesiphon; species Chamaesiphon sp. OTE_20_metabat_361. The sequence goes on along the minus strand of NZ_JANLWO010000366.1, from coordinate 832 downwards.
GCTTGAGATAAGGAATACATACGGAGGTATCTACACCACCAGAATAAGCAAGCACAACTTTTTTAGCACGACCCATAGGTATTTCACTCCCGATAACGAGTTTCTATTATAGGGGTAAAGTAGATCTGAAAATTGTTCGAGATTTGACAGCAAGGGAGTTGGGAGTTGGGAGTTGGGAGATGGGGAGATGGGGAGACGGGGAGACGGGGAGATGGGGAGATGGGGAGATGGGGAGATGGGAGATCGAAAAAACAGGTGCCGGATCTTAAAACAATCTGACACCTGTGAGGGTATATTACGCGATCGAGCATTGATGACCGATCTCTATTCACTATCCACTATCCACTACCCACTAAATTAAGATTTAGCTTCGAGACGAGCGTAGAATAGACCGCGAATTTTGACTTCTTTGGGATCTAGAGCGCCTAAGTCGGTATCGGAAGGTTGCTCGCTCTCGAAGATGCCAGCAATTTCACCAGTAGCACTGTTGACTTTGGCAACCTCAAAGTTGATTTTCCCTTTGGATGTTTGAGCGCGTTTGGTGTTCTTGCGATCGCCTTGACGATTTACGCCTTCAGCTTGGAGGGCATTGGCATCGGTGTAACCACTAGCAACACCACGACCTTTAGGATCGAGGAAGACGTTACCGCGATAGGATGGTACTTTATACTCACCAGCAAAGTCAGTAGAAGTATTGATGCTATCTACACCAGGTTGACTGGTAGCAACTAATTCCTTGACGGTAAAGAGGAAAGGTACTAACTCACCACCGGGCATCTTGACTGTGATCGCCTGGAAGTCAATACCATCTTCTTCTTTGAAAGTGAGCGTC